>CAZGSF010000044.1:0-15720 GCA_964528145.1 uncultured Lachnospiraceae bacterium
TATTGAACTCGAATTAAATAAGACGCTAGGGGAGCACTTGCTGAGATTGAATCCCGTGATTCTAACCCTCATTACCTGAACCGGATAATGCCGGCGTAGGGAAGCACGTTTTTGTAAATGCAATTTACATATTACTATCAACCAACATACCTTCTAAACTTAAATTGCATTTAACAAAATACGATTTCAGTGTCCCTCTTTGTCAAAACAAGGAGGATTTTTTTATGGAAAATTTCTGGGTAACCACAGAAGGCGCATGGGGCGACGGCTCCGTGCATTTAACAACAAAGGGCAGCATAATTACAGTAGTCATTATTATTGCCATTTTAATTACAGCCGCTGTACTAAAACAGCGCAAATCCGCTAAAAAAGCACAACTTACCACCAAACAGCTTGTTTTCTCTGCGGCGGCCATTGCCATTTCAATTGTATGCTCCATGATTAAACTTTTTGAAATGCCTATGGGAGGTTCTGTCACATTGCTTTCTATGCTATTTGTTGTACTTATAGCTTATTGGTACGGACCTTATGTGGGAATTATGACTGCGATTGCTTATGGACTGGTACAGTTTGTTATGGAACCGATTTTTTACACCCTGCCCCAGATGCTTCTTGACTATCCTTTAGCATTTGGTGCTCTGGGCCTGGCAGGCTTCTTTAACAAAAAGAAGTGGGGTCTGCAGATAGGTTATCTTGTTGGCGTAGCCGGACGTTTTGTATTTTCAACCTTATCAGGTGTCATTTTCTTTGCCTCATACGCTCCTGAAGGTATGAATCCCTGGGTTTATTCCATTGCATATCAGGGCTCTTATCTCCTTCCCGAAGCAATTGTTACTTTAATACTTTTATCCATCAAACCTGTTGCAAAAGCACTTGCCCGCGTTAAAGCAGAGGCGGTTGAAAACTAATAATTAAAATCTAATATAAAAAACTTAGGGTATTATCTTTCCAGAAATACCCTAAGTTCAGCTTCACGCCTTTTAGCTTCATCATAACCATGCCGGTAATATTTCATAAGTTTATCCACATTACATTCGCTATTACTTACTGTAATCCGGCTCGGACGGTATATAAATGCTTTACCTTCTTTCTCCAGCTGCAGAAGTTTATCAAGACTGTCATTATAACGTTCGGAACGCTCGTCAACCAATTTTACAAAATTCGGATATTTATTATATACAGCATTAATAATCTTTAAATATAGATGACGCCTTTTCTTACGGTAAGCACTGTTTCTGGTAAGCACTACGATGATTTTATCCCATCCTTCCTCTAAAGCCTTATTCAAAGGAATAGCATCACCCATTCCTCCATCAAGCATGGGAATTCCTTTATAAGAAAACACCTTTGCAATTAGCGGCATGGAGTTAGCCGCACGAAGAATGTTCAACATATCATCAAAATCTTCAAATTTATCAAAGTAACATGTTTCACCGGTAATACAATTAATTGTAGTTGTAATAAATCGCTTAGACGACTTTGTAAAATTCTCAAAATCAAAGGGCACTCTTTTCTTTTGCACCTCTTCAAACAAAAAATCCATATCAAAGAAAGTACCTTTTCTAAAAAAAGTTCCCACTCCCATATATTTTTCTTCTTCCAAAGGCTTTATGATTGCATCAACAACCCTTCCGTGCTGTCCCGAAAGATAGTTCATTCCTACATATGCTCCTGCCGAAACAGCAATAACAGTGGGAATATCTATATCTTTTTCTGCAAAATAATCCAATATTCCCGCGGAAAAAACACTTCGCATTGCACCGCCTTCCAAAATAATACCAACGTTGTTACTCATTTTTTATCGCACCTCTTTTTCCAGACAGAAGGAATATAAAATCTGCTCCTTCACCGGCATATGCCACATTTTTTTAAGCGCCTCCGAATAATAATCAAGCTGGGTCCGGTAACGCTCCATTAATTCTTCACCGGTATTAATAACGTCCGTTTTATAGTCCGCCAGCACAATACCGCCGTTTTCTATAAAAAAAACATCCACAATTCCCTGAATCAACACTTTTTCTGTCTGTGGAAATTCAGGATTAAGACGACTTGCTTCAATTCCGTATACAAAGGGCTGCTCCTTATAAAGCTGTCCTCTGCTCTCTGCATCAGCCATCCGCCCGGCAAGCTTTGTCGACAGGAAATTCAATATTTTCTTTAAAGAAACCGCCTTGTAGTATTCTTCTGTCAGACGCCCCTCTTTGACAAAAGTCTCTAAAACCTCTGTCAGCCTTTTCTTTCTATTATCATAATCGAGAGTATCCCAGCCATCCAGCATAGCATGAAAATCCAAAAGCTCCATTACCCTGTGGAAAGCACTACCTCTTGTTGTACCCGAAATATTTTCCGGCTCCTTATCCCGCATAAACACGGGAATATAGGGAACCACACGCTCCTCTTCGAAAAGATGACTGCTAAGCTCCTCTTTTTCTTCAAGTGCCGCCATTTTAAGCTCAGAAACCGTAGTTTTTGTAAAAAGCGACTTCAGATTGTCGTGTGGATACTTATATGAAAAACGTTCACTAATCCGCGCCGCAAGTGCCTTATCCTGATAGCCGTCAGCATTTTTAAGAGCAAATAACTTAGCTTCCCTTCCTGCTGAAGCCACCATTTCCTCAAGGTCTGCCTCCTGTAAATCCTCTTCATTTAAAATATGCACATCTATAAAATCATTTTTTCGCATCACCGACGGAATAATATAATCAAGGTACGAACCGGCCGACGCCATCATACCATAATTAAGCCCCCATTCAGCCTGCTTTTCCACATAAGAAAAACCATCAAATTTCTGCTGCATATTTTCCCCGGCGGCAGTCATGATTAATTTTTCCTTGGCTCTTGTCATGGCAACATATAAAACCCTAAGCTCCTCTGCCAGATTATCAAGACGTATCTTCTCTGCAATAATATTTTTACGCAATGTCTTATTGGAAACTCTCCTGACAGGGTCGATATAATCCGTACCGATTCCCATGTCCACATCCACAATCAGAGGCTTCGTGGTATCCTGCATATTAAAACGCTTGGAAATACCGCAAACAAAAGTAACCGGAAACTCCAATCCCTTACTTTTATGAATACTCATGATTCGCACCACATCTGCGTTTTCATCCAAAGTATTAGCCTCTCCGTAATCCACATCATACTTCTCCATCTGCTCCATATAACGTATAAAATGAAACAGCCCATAATAAGAAGTTTTCTCAAAATCCGCTGCCTTTTCAAGCAACATTTCCACATTTGCCTTACGCTGTTCTCCTGCCGGAAGCGCCGTCACATAGTTCAAATATCCAAAATCCGCAAATATTTCCTGCAAAAGTTTTCTTACCGGCAAATAAACACTCCTATCGCGGTAGAGTTCTATTTTTTCAAGGAAAATACTGGCTTTTTCACGAATAGCTTCTTCTATCTCATCATTTTCAGAGCCTTTGGCATAATCACACAAGGCTTCATATAAAGCTGCTTTCTTATTTATAAGGCGGATTTTAACAATCTCTTCATCCGTAAATCCGCCAAAGATTCCTTTCAATGTTCCAAAAAGTGAAATATCCTGCAAGGGATTATCAAGCACCCGAAAAAACTGCATTACTGTTTGAATCTCTGTTGCAGAAAAATAGCCTGTCCCGGATGAAATATGGGAAGGTATACCCTGACGGGCAAACACCTCCTTAAACACCTCATCCCATCCGCTGTTAGTGCGCAGAAGCACAACAATATCACTGTATCTGCAGGGACGAAGCTGTTTCGTTTCCTTATCCGTCACCTTAAATTCACGAATCAAACGGTTAATCCGCATAGCAACGCCGTAAGCTTCAAATTCCTTCTCACTAATCTTCACCGACGCATCTTCAGGCTTAGGCTTGTCCATCAGAAGCAGCTCGGTCTTATAATCTGACAACCCTTTCTCATCACAGTTTTTCGGATAATCCGCTCCCGGATAAAGCGCCGCACTGTCGTCATAAGCAATTCCGCCAAAACGCTCTCCCATAATCTGTGAAAATATATGGTTAACACTATAAAGAACCTCTTCGCGGCTTCGGAAATTCTTATGCAAATCAATCCTCTGCCTGTCACTTTCTTCATGAGAATAGGTATAATATTTTTCCATAAAAAGCTCAGGGCGCGCCAGACGGAACTTATAAATACTCTGCTTCACATCTCCAACCATAAAACGGTTAAAGTTGCCGTCGTCTTCACCGGAAACCGCCTGCAAGAGATATTCCTGCACAAAGTTACTGTCCTGATATTCATCAATCAAAACTTCCTCGAAATATTTTCTGTATTCCAGTGCTGTCCCGGTGGCATGTACACCGTTTTCATCCCTGGTCAGTAATATATCCAGTGCCAAATGCTCCATATCGGAAAAATCAAGCACATTCTTTTCCCGTTTCTTTTCAGAAAGCCTCTCCATAAAATCAAGGCACAACGACAAAAGCGTACGCAAAGCCCGTTCGCTGTAATTCCCCTGCTCCACCACCAAATAAAGAGGCGTTTTGAAATATTTTTTAACAAGGGCACCTATCCTCTCCTTTGCCTGATTACGGAAGGTCTTGGCAAGTTCACGCTTATCTGCATTAACCGTTTCATCCTTTTTTGCAGGCAGCCTGTCAAAGCTAAGTCCTGAAAGTGCCGCACCAAGCTTCTCAAACCCCTCAGCGCTCAAAGCTTTTTCAAGAGCTTCCTTTTCCTTGTCAAGCAGTTCCCCATACATGTATGGCCCGTCCGGCTCCTCTGCCAGCGAAATCGCCCGGCTGTAATCCGCCACAATATCTTCCCCAAGGGCTCTTATATGGGAAACAGCAAATTGCATCCAAGGCTGATTTTCCAATTCTGAAACCTCTGCCACTCCATAATCATTCATGCGCTCATAAAGCCACTCCTTAGGCCAGGGAAAACTCATTGCAAAATTATATAAATTAAGTATATGCTCCTCCAAGGTCTTTTCCTTGCCATTTGGTGCATAGCACTCCACACAATGAATAAAGTCCTCTCTTTTGGTCTCATCCGTCTCCGCAAAATGAGCCTCCATCATCTCCGCCATCACATCCTGCTTTAACAGCTTTAGCTCGCCCTCATCAGCCACGCGAAAAGCCGGGTCCAGGCCTATATCATTAAAATTATTGCGTATGACAAAAAGACAGAAGCTGTCAATAGTTGTAATCTGTGCATTATGTACCAGTGTCGCCTGCTTTTGCAAATGAGCGGACTCCGGGTTCTCCTCCAGCCGCTTTGCTATCGCCTGACTGACACGCTCCCGCATCTCTGCTGCCGCCGCATTGGTAAAGGTCACTACCAGCAGCCTGTCGATATCCACCGGATGCTCCTCGTCACAAATCATGCGTACAATGCGCTCAACAAGCACTGCCGTTTTACCGGAGCCTGCAGCCGCAGACACCAAAATATTTCTATTATGAAGTTTTATTACCTTTTCCTGTTCAGGAGTAAATGAAACTGCCATAACTATCCCTTTCATTTGCAGTCACTACGACTGCCCTTTCCCCAATAACTTCATTAATAATTCGCATTTCCAATTCCTGTCTGTGCTTAAAATGCCCCACCATATCTTCAAAAGTACCATATCCTTGCTGCAGCCCGTAAGGCGATGCACTTAAATACTTAAGCATCAGCTCATACCACACTTCATTACCCGAATTATCACACCGTTCTTTTCTGATAGCGGCAATATTTGCCTCAATATCATCACTGTATAAGTACAACAATCTAAAATCTTCGCCCTTCACATTGCGGTACAATTCCCGGTAAAACTCAACGATTTCCTCATCACTTAACATATAGTACAAAATCAGAGTCTCAACAATATTCTGGAAAAATGCGCACTCGAACAAATATCTATTTCCTGCAAAATTCTTATATCTTAAGAAAATAATTTTCTTAAACTCCTCAAAATCTATTCGTCCGTTATATATCTCATACTGCTCCAAATCCTTATGAAATCCCGGAATATCCGTGATAATTCTGGTATATGTAACAATAAAATGTTCATTCTCCCGAAAAGTATTCTTTACTATCTCATCACGGATTGGCTGGTAACGTTCCAATACTTCACAATATTCATTTTCCGTCATCCACGTACACCAGGCAAGCTCAACCGGCGAATAATCCCCTTCCCTGCACTCATGCAGGTCCGGATTAGCCTGTGCTATCCGGTTAAGCAGGGTGGATTTCCCACTACCCTGTATACCTTCTATAAAAATATTTTTCATATTATGTTAACCTACCCTATACACTCTCAATCCACGAAAAAACCTTATCAAGCGTCGCCGATTTAATTCTGTCCTTCAAAAAAATACCTGCAGTATACCACGAATGAGTATTCTGTTTTTCCAAAACATCGCAAAGCTCCGCCTTTATACCAAGTTCTTGTGCCTTGTCGCAAAACTTCTTTGCCTGATCATATCCCACCAGTCCGTCGTGACGGCTTTGTATAATCAACATTTTTACATTGGATTTATCCTTTAATTTAGAAAAAGGTTCCCCCTCTTTCCAAGTTGATAATACCTTGCTTCCAAACAAGTCCTTCATCAAAGTATTAAGGGTCCACGTCTGAGGAAAATCAAAACATAACGGACCGCCGAGACTTATAAAACCTGCAAACTCATCCGGCGAAATACCATACTTCTGCTGCTGTTTCCTATCCACGCAAAGCAGTGCCCCCAAATGACCGCCGGCAGAGGAGCCCATTACCACAACCTTTGAATAGGTTTTACCCTGATTTTCAAGGTACTTACGCATCCTTACATAACCCTTAAAAATATCATCCGCAATTTCCTTATACTGAAACTTTGGTGATTTGCGATAGCTTGGCATGATACATTCATACCCTTCTTTTGCAATCTTTTGCCCAATATAATGAAAATCCTTGGGAGAGCCGCTATTCCAACCGCCCCCGTGGATATAAATCACCTGTGTATCCTTCTTTTCACCCCGAGAAAAATAATGCAAAAAGTACTGCTGCTCATTTCCCCACTGCACCTTTAAAGGCCTAATCTCCTTCTTCACCTTCAAAAGCGGTACAACAAAGCTTCCGTAACTAAAATATTCGCGTAACGTGTCTTTCATCTACTCCTCCATCTCCATATACGCCTGAGCAATGCGTTTGTAATCAAACTCACGCTTAATCTTTTCTACCGTAAATTCATCGCCTTTTACAACACTTTCATAAATGTAACGACCATCGTCCAAAATAGTGTCGTCCTTAATCACGGCGCCCACAACATAGTGCGTTCCCTCAAAATCAAATTCATCCATAACCGCCATCTCAACCTCTGAGCCATCCTTGGCGGTTGTTGTGAAGGTTACATATTCGTCAAATTCTTTTTCCATGTGATGTTCTCCTTTACACTCTACATCCAACCCACAAATTTAGCGTCCTCTTCCTTGAAATAATCGTCCATATTGCTACTGAAACCGCTTGCTTTCCACGCCTGGTCAAAAGTAATATCTTCTATATTACTCAAGAATACAAAAGTACTGTCTTTGGCTGCGGCGTTCATTCGACCGCTTATTTCCAATCTGTACTTATATGTATGGTTGTCCGTTTTCCAAGTGCCGTCACTCATTTTATAATGCTTAACCATGTTAACGAACTCGCCCTTGTCAAAATATTCTTCCACCAAGTCTGCGTTTGTCACCTCGTAGGTTTCAACCACAGTCACTTCCTTTGCAGAACATCCGCATATACCGAGTAGCATTAAAGTTATTAAAGTCATTCTAAATATTTTTTTCATTACCCTAACACCTCACATTTTTGTTCTTTCTTAAGTAATATTTTAAAAGTCTCACAAGCACATTAGTATTCGGCTACTCAGAAAAATCAATCTCATAACGTGTTCCATGAGAAAGCAATAATCCATCAGTTAACTCAATACGCAAGATACAGGTATTTACATCATCAAAATTATTATGCCCATTATCAATCCATTCAGAAAATGCTACTCGCATTTTCTTCGCAATGCCTTCATTTTCTTTTTTCCCAAAGTATCCCAAATTAACACCTTTCCCATGTGCTGTAAACCAATCACCTGCAAGTGCCACCATAGGATTTGATTCTATATGTTTCATTTTGTTTGATAATCCATATGTAAGCACATAAAATGCACCATCAGAATAAAAAGCATTTACATTACGAACATAAGGCATTTCACCTACTGTTGTCGCTAATGCAATAATACTATCTTTCCCAAATCGTTCAATGAGTATTTCTTCCGCTTCTTTTGTTAATTTCCCCATAATTTCCTCCATAAATTAGGCTTTGTCGCTCTGATAAACTGGAAGTTTCGAGTGTGTTGTTAAATTGAATTTATCCCATTACTTCCAACGCAAAACTCACCACCGAAAACAGATTACACAAGCAATGAAAACATATACTTATATAGATATTCTTTTTCTTATATGTCACATATCTCAGGTGCAGTCTGTCTTTTATTTTCCTACAGTAAATTTACGCTATCCAATTTTTCAAAAGTGCTTGAATAATATAAAAATCAATGTTATTATAATTATACAAAGGGAAAGCACCCACTCCAAAGGTGGATGCCCCGAGTTTAGGAAATCAATTGTCTTTACAGACAACGCCTATCCTGTGGGTCAGACAGGATAGGCATTTTTATTTGCGCTTGTTTCTCTTGTCGAGAAAGGCAAGCAACGCAACAACCAAGCTTCCAAAGGACATCAACAATGCCAATATCCCTATAAAAATCGAAATGATTTCATAAGCTGTCATCGGCGCCACCTCCCTTCCTATGTATTCCGGCGAACCGGTATCATAAACTCGGGAGGCTACCACCCTGTCGTGGGTACTTTCCGTATATATATTTTACCAAACACATGTTTGTTTTACAATGTTTTTTACAAAACTTTCCCTTATTTTTCCCCTTATCAGAGGTCATAACCAAGGGTAAAACGATATAACAGTTATTAAATCCCTTAAAATACCTCAAGTGAGAATTCAAATCTTCTGTGTTCTATTCATTCCAATAATCTATTGTTTCCTGTGGTGTGGTATCACCCCCAAACAACTGCCACATTGGCTCATATTCTGTATAATCGTAAGGAGTTTTATCAGGTATCCGCTTAACAATTCAAGCAGTTTGTACCAGCGCTATACGTCAATTTCCCCACTAAGCAAGCTTTTAAAGGTCTCATAAGCCTTAGCGTCTGCATAATGTATCGGCACAACAAGCCCCGGTTGTCTTTCATTTATAAACTCCGCTGCCTCTTCGGCATCCATAGTGTATTTTCCGCCGATAGGAACAAAAACTACATCCGCATTCACTGATTTTGCTTCCGGGGTTACATCCGTATCGCCCATAGCGTAATAAGTTTTTCCATCCAATTCAACCAAATAGCTAAGCCACTCGTTACTCTTTGGATGAAAAGCTTTACCAATGTTATAAGCCGGAATCCCCTCACATTTTACCCCCTCAAAAGTTTCTTTTTGAAAAGGAATCATCCCATAGATATCTTCAACACCGAAATTCTTTGCCCTCACCATATCAAGCATCACCATTGGCACAATCATTTTGGTATCTTCTTTAATCACTTTCCTGATGTCATCCGGTGAAAAGTGGTCATAGTGTTCATGAGTAATAAAAACCATATCTGCATCGTGAGGTTCATCGGCAATCTCCAGCGGATCAAAATACATGGTCTTTGTTCCGGTGATTTTTATACTGCTTCGGGTGTTTACAAAAATATTGTTCATTGGGCCTCCTTATTACATCCAAATCCTGAATATATACTACTGTTTGTGGTTTCAAATTTGAAATTAAAACAACGAAAAAATCATAATCCGTTCCCGCAAATCTTTTCCCTCAAACAAATCACTACAATCTATCTCATCATAAAATTCCAACTCGTCCACAGTCATAAGATAAGAAATATATTCCTCTGACGGATAATAAAAAAACAAAAACACTTCTCTTGGTTTCTCATAATAAGATTCTATAATTCTTGCCATCACCTTGCGTAGCAACTCCACAGAAAAGGGATTGAAAAAATAGAACCTATCGACTTCCTCCGGCACATCATACTCTTCTGCCCTCGCCAATACAAATTCTGTCTTTGCCCTCGAAACAGCCGTTTTCTGATTTTCCAACGCCCCATGATAAATTCGCTCATCATATTCAATCCCAATTGCTTTTGCCTTGGTCTGATATGCAAGAAAATAATCCACACGGCCTTTCCCACAACCATAATCCAAAACCACATCATTTTTGCGTATCAGCCCACTATTAACCAAACGCTCCAATACACTATATGGTGTAGGTTCATATGGGTAACGATATTGGTCCGAGTTCGAATCATCCCGACCGGTTGTTTTTATTTGAAGGAGCTTATCCCATGTATTTTCGCTATTTATCATTTATCACCAAACTCAATCTTTCTGTCTTTAAAATAATATTCCCGGTCATGTTCATTAATTTCACGAAGAACTTTACAGGGATTTCCAACAGCCACAACATTTGACGGAATATCTTTTGTTACCACACTTCCTGCGCCTATTACTACATTGTCTCCGATTGTAATTCCGGGTACAATAATAACGCCTGCGCCAAGCCAACAATTTTTACCTATATGAATCGGGGCATTGTATTGATAACCTTTCTCCCGTAATTCAGGCAATATAGGGTGACCCGCTGTAGCAAGCTATCTTTCAATATCTACTTCCTCCACCATCTTCTCAAGCACTTCTTCCTTTGAATACTCCGGCAAACTTCTAACCTCGCATCCATCAATACGCTTATCAAAACCACACACTGCATGATAAGGACAAAAAGTACAAGATGAACGTGCCCCCTTCTCATAAGGATTCAATGGGAAGTTTCCATCTATGATCTCTTTTCCTATCCGGCGAATCTTGTGGTTTACATAATCTGACACTTGTGTTAGTTCTTCACTTGTGAGAACTGACGAACGCGCTGACACTGAACCATCCTTTTTAAGCTCTACCGGAATGACATTTGATGCTCCGCCACTATCTATAAGTTCACCGTCCAATCGTGTTATGATACTCGTGTCATTGTTCACCACACCTGTCATTTTAAGTTCTGAAAGAAGCTTCTCGTTCACTTCCTCCGGTGTCATTACCTCTTCAGCACTGATGACAGGATCAGCCACATGGTAATATAAAAGCGCCGCCGGCAGAACTTCCTTATCCGGATGAAGTTTCTTCTGCATATCCATGGCAGCATTCAGATAAACCACCAATTGAAGCTGCAGCCCATGATACAATGCCACCAAATCAAACTGCTTATTACCGGATTTGTAATCAATAACCTTAACGTATAACTTATCCCCCTCTTCCAGGGTATCAATTCTGTCAATACGCCCTCTTAAGCGCATCCGCTCCTCTTCACTAAGTGCAATATTTACCGCATCCAAATCCTGAATCATGGAGAAGGACATCTCAAACTGTTCAGGCTCAAAACTTCCCCTTTTAAGCTGACTCTGCAAGGTTGTAACCGTTCGGGTCAATATACGTTTCATACGCTGAATAATATATTCGTTACGGGCACTGGAAAAAAGCACGGTGTCGCCATATTCCGCACTGCAAGCCTCCAAAGCTTCCGCCACTATCGCCTCGCCTTCCTCCTCAGTAAAGGAAAACCAAGTAAGTCCACGACCGGTTAGCTTCTCTGCAAAAGTTTCCAGAACCGTATGGAAAACGTTACCCATATCCACTGTTTCAAAACTGAATTCTTCCCGCTCCTTAAGCGAAAGCCCATACTGCAGAAAATGTGCATAAGCACAGGAAGCGTAAGTCTCCAGTCTTGTAACGCTATTCTCCATTATTTTACCGTAAAGCCTGCGTGCCACCTCTTTTGCCAATGGATGATGACGATATCTGTAAAATGCCGCCGACACAAGCTTATCAAGTTCTGACTTATACTCACCAAGAGATTCATACGTAAAAAGCAAAGTAAAGAACAGTGTGTCGTTTGCATTATGTAAACCTTCTTCCGCCCCTTTACTTCCCGACGCATACTGTCTTAACTTCTCTGCCAACAAGTATAATCCTTCTGCCGGAGTCTCTAATTGTTCCTCAGCGGGACGCAACTGCGGATACTCGACAACAATGTCAGGGAAGATTTTTCGCATGGTATCCATCAGATATGCAGAGCGAATGGCTTTTCCTTCTCCATTCATCTTTGCACAAGATAAAAACAACTTTTCTGACGGTTTTGTCATATTTAAATATAAGTATAATCTTTGAATATACATCTGCTGTCTTGGACTTGGTGCCAGTTCCAATTCTGCCTCTTTCAAAAACTCCCTATCGATATCCGAAATTATGCCTCCTTTAGATGTTCCCTTGGGAATATTTCCATCATTTACTCCAAGGAAAAACAAGGCACGTATCGGTTTTAATCGGGTTCTTTCAATGTCTCCCACGACCACACGGTCCACGTTCTGTGGAATGGTTCCTACTTCAATCTCCCCAAAACCTGCATCCAAAATATCTGCGAACTCTTGAAGAGACATTGTTTCATCCCCTAACAAGCCAATAATCTGATCCAGTAAATCCATTACAAGAGGATAAATCTGAGCATACTCCCTGGCGCGGGATAACTCGCCACACGCTTCAAACTGCTGTTCATAAACAGCCAGTTTTTCCTGCACATTACTTTTTACCAGAAAAGCATACAAACCTTCTACATATGTTTTTACCGTAGCACTTTTGCCAAAGCACAAATCAGAAAAGCTGTCCAATAAACGCTCACGGAATTGATTTATCTTATCAAAACTATCAGCGTCCTCTGACATTTCTTTTGTTTTCTTGGTAAATACCCGATTATATGTCCAACTGCCACGTATGTTAAAGCGCAGTACATAATTCTCAAACCAGTCAATTTCTTCCCTCGTAAAATCAGCAAGTCCGCTTCTCAGATAATGCAACACAGATTCATAAGAAAAATCCTTGATAAAAACAGCCAATGCACTACGGATATATTCGATAAACGGGTTAAGCAAAATGCCTCTTGTATGGTCTAAAAAGCATGGTATTTCAAACAACCCAAACTGCTCCTCCACATGCTCTGCATAGGAGCCCAAATCACCACATACCACCGCAATTTCACGGAATTGGTAACCTTCTTCCCGAATCAGCCGTCGAATCTTCATTGCAGTCTGACGCACTTCTTCCTTCGGGTCAGATGCCTCATATATCTCAATGGAACCTTTTTCATTTCCCTGATAAGCCTTTATGGGATAGCGGAAAAGACTTTTTTCCAGATATGCAAGACGCCCACCGGATTTGAACCGCGGCGGTTCGCCAGTTAACATAACATCATCGCCCCGCGCAATTCCACACTCGTTTGCAAGTTTACATAAGTCTGCAACTGTCTTCTTACTTAAGTAAAACAATTCCTGCTCACCATTTACTTTAAAAGGATCTTCATTTGCAGGAAGCGTTACCGTCACAATCACTTCTTCCGCCAGAAGCATAAGTTCCTGAATCAGCCTGTTCTGAATAGGTGTAAATCCGGTAAATCCGTCAAACACCACCACACTGTCCTTAATAATCGCTGACTTACTCAAGGAATTTTTAAGTAAATCAAGTGTTTCCTCGGTAGTAATAAACTGCCCGTTTATATAATCAAGAAACCCCTGATACAGTTTTTGCAAATCCTTTAACTTATGATGAAGGGCACCCCTTTTTGCTGAAAAATCAATTAATCCCGATAATTCCTTCACACCTATTCCGTACTGCATAAATTCAGAAATGGCACTCTTCACCTCATGTATGTACCCCTGCTTATTAAGATTGCCCCCAAGCACCGGAAGCTCATCCTCCATAGCGGCCGCAACCTTTCTAAGCACCAGACTTTTTCCCGTATCATCAAGAACAGGACGCTTATCATACCCCACCTCTTCAAAAATACGGTGGGACAAACGTCCAAAGCTAAGCACATCAATATTCATAATAACGCCGTCAGGATGCCTCGTCACAAGCTCCTTCTGGGTCTGCATGGTAAACTGATCCGGTACAATCACCAAAAAAGCCTGCTTAGGGTTCTCACCCGCACGCCTGATAATTTCGTTATAAAGCTGATAACTTTTGCCGGCACCACTGCTGCCAAAGAAAAACCTCAAACTCATATATAAAATCTCCACAGAAAATCAGCCGCTTCCTCCGCGTAATCAATATTAATCCGCTTGCCGCACCTGATTTCCTCTTCATTAACCTTAATACCCTCTGTCAGATAAAAATCCTCACTCGTGGCCATGTCCACATCATTCTGCGCCTTGGTTATATCCATGGCAATACAAAGCTTCCCCGGACCATCAGACAGATTCTTCTCGCTCTTTATGTTGCGACGTGCGAGCATTCGCTGTCTGGACTCCTCATCCGCAGGCTCCACCTTCCGAATCAGCACTGCCTCCGGCGTATCCACCTCATTTGCCACCACATTCATGCAATAATACATGCCGTATATCAGGTACACATAGGAAGTTCCACCTGTATGAAACATGGTCTCCGTCCTGTCCGTGCGCCTATTCCCATAAGCATGGGAACCCTTATCAATTGCACCCATGTAGCTTTCCGTCTCCGTAATCACTGCACGTATGGGACCATCCTCTGTTTCATGCACCATGATTTTCCCGAGGAGCTCCTTCGCCAGAGTGAGACCGTCGGTTAGAAAAAAGGAACGGGGCAGGCGTGGGAGGTTAGAATTGTTTTCTACGTAAAATTTATCACTCATATATTTACACCGATAATTTGTTGTTATGTGTCCTTACTATTTTAACACTTTTTAGGAAGGATTTCATAAAAAATTATTTATTCATCTAAAACACCTTATAATCTCACAAGATCACCCCTTTGATGAAAAAAAGAAGCATCCCAAGGATGCCTCTTGTTGTTAAACCTTCCACTTGAACGGCAGGAACTCTCCGGTTGTTACCCACTCCACTTAATTGGCAGGAGTTCTCCTCAGGGTAGATAAAACTGTCTCGAATACAAAATCTTCATTATTTTCCAAACATTCTTCTCTTAATATCTCCGCTCTTTGTGCAGAGTACACATTACATGGTGTTACCCTAACCTTTATTTGTAGTGCATAGCTGTATTTCAGGTGACATAATCGAAAGAGTTATACACCCATTTCCGCATGGAAATATTTTAACGGTGAAAACAAATATCTTCTTTTAAATTCCTTCGGATGAAGTAATTGCTCTCCCTTTATGTGTGATACATATTCTTCAACAAATACTAAGGCTTCCGCTTTTATTTTTTCTAAATTAACCATTGTCTCATTGTATTCATCCTTATCAATAAGTGCATCTTGTGTATCTATAAATCTTGTATCTGTGATAATCACTATCTTAGTATAATCCAATCCTGATTTATGCATTATGGAACGTGCCGAATTCTTAAAATGATAAGCATACTTATGAGAAATTTCTGTCCTATAAGGTACACAAATAAAATATCCATAATGTGTCTGAAACAAAATGCAGTTATACGCTCTTTGTTTCTTTTTTAATATTTCTATGTATGGTGGATTGGGATATGTATTATAAAAATCATCTGTCAATTTTAAAATTTGATAATCATTTTCCGGTAAACCCATCTTATCTCCTTGTACAGAAAAACGAGAGGCCAAAAGACCTCTCGTTTCAAGTCCTCATCATTCGGTCACTTTTTATTTTACCGTCCTGTCAGAACCGTCACAGGACTCATCGCTCGGTCAGTTT
>CAZGSF010000045.1:0-15313 GCA_964528145.1 uncultured Lachnospiraceae bacterium
CAAGCATTGCAGATACAAGCGCAATAGGGAAACCTGTTGCTTTGGATGCAAGTGCTGAGGAACGTGAAGTACGGGGATTAATCTCAATAACAATAATACGGTCTGACACAGGATCATGGGCAAACTGTACGTTAGTTCCACCGATTACCTGAACCGATTCGACAATCTTATATGCCTGTTCCTGAAGTCTCTTCTGACATTCCTCTGAAATGGTAAGCATAGGAGCTGAACAGAATGAGTCACCTGTATGCACACCAAGAGGATCAATATTCTCAATGAAGCATACGGTAATAATATTACCTTCTGCATCACGTACAACTTCAAGTTCAAGTTCTTCCCATCCGAGAATGGACTCTTCAACAAGTACCTGTCCTACAAGACTGGCCTGAAGACCTCTTGAACATACGGTCTTTAACTCTTCTTTATTATAAACCAGACCACCGCCGGCACCACCCATTGTATACGCAGGACGAAGTACAACCGGGTAACCTAATTTGTCCGCGATTTCAAGTGCCTCTTCTACAGAGTATGCAACCTCACTGCGGGCCATTTCAATGCCCAGCTTGTCCATGGTTTTCTTAAATTCAATACGGTCCTCACCACGCTCAATGGCATCTACCTGAACGCCGATTACCTTCACATTATATTTGTCTAATATACCGGCCTTATTTAACTCGGAACACAGATTCAGACCTGACTGGCCACCCAAATTGGGAAGCAATGCATCAGGGCGCTCCTTTGCAATAATCTGTTCAAGGCGCTCTACATTAAGAGGCTCAATATATGTTACATCTGCCGTCTCCGGGTCTGTCATGATTGTAGCCGGGTTGGAATTCACCAGTACTATTTCATAACCTAATTTGCGAAGCGCTTTACACGCCTGAGTTCCTGAATAGTCGAACTCACATGCCTGTCCGATAATAATCGGACCGGAGCCAATAATTAATACTTTTTGGATATCTGTTCTTTTTGGCACGAGACTTCCTCCCACGTTTTTTATAATATATTCATTGTGAAATATTTTACCATTATATAACGCTCTCTGTCAATTTATCTTATGACTAATTATAAGCTAATTATACAATTATTTTTTGTGAAAAATATTTCCAAAAAAAGACCAACCCGAAATTTCTTTTTTAATTCCGGCTTGGTCTATATTATTTATTGTTTATGTTTTCCTTCTTTAAAATATTTATTTGTTTCAACTGCTGCTACACCACTTAATGCAACAAGTGCAATCAGGTTGGGTATTGCCATAAGCCCGTTGAAAATATCAGCAATAGTCCAAACTGCACTTACAGTCATGAAAGGACCAATGAATACTGCAAGGATATATAACCAACGATATCCTTTTACTACTTTCTGGTTACCCTTGCATAAATACTCAAGACATTTCTCAGAATAGTAATCCCATCCAAGAATTGTTGTAAATGCAAAGAATACGAGACAAATCATCAGGATGAATGCTGAAACCTCTGCCGGGAACGGAAGACCTTCCTGAAACGCTCTGGAAGTAACCGCTACACCTTCGATACCATTTTCTACTGCATATGTATGTGAACCTGTAATGATGATAGAAAGACCTGTCATGGTACATACAATAATAGTATCAATAAAAGTACCAAGCATGGATACAAGTCCCTGTTTTACCGGGTCATCTACCGTTGCTGTACAAGCAGCAATAGGAGCACTACCAAGTCCTGCCTCATTAGAGAATATACCTCTTGCAATACCTTTTTGCATTGCAAGAATCATTGCACCAAGAGCACCACCTGTCATGGCACGAAGACCAAATGCACTTTCAACTATCTCAACAAAAGCTGCCGGAATGGCTGAAATGTGTGTCACCAAAATAATTAATGCGGCAAGAATATATAAGATTGCCATAAAAGGCACAACTATCTGTGATACGCTTGAAATACGTTTCAACCCTCCAATAATTACAAGCGCCGTACAAACGGTAAGTATCAGACCTGCAATTACAACAGTCCATGAATATTTCATTCCAAAAATAGTAACAGACCAGTTATTAGCAGGATCAAAGAAATTATTTACCGCACTGGTAATACCATTAATCTGGGTAAAAGTACCAATTCCCAAAAGACCTGCAAGGATTCCCAAAATTGCAAATACTTTTGCAAGCCATTTCCATTTAGGACCCATACCTTTTTCAATATAGTAGAAAGGACCACCGACGATATGTCCGTCTTCTGCAACGGTACGATATTTCACAGCAAGCATACACTCTGCGTACTTCGTTGCGATACCTACAATCGCTGCAACCCACATCCAGAACAATGCACCTGCACCACCGGCTACAACTGCAGTTGCAACACCGACAATGTTACCGGTACCAATAGTTGCTGATAATGATGTACAAAGTGCTGCGAAGCTTGAAACCTCTCCGTCTTTACCATCTTTTTCATTTTTGAACATGTACTTAAAAGCAAGACCAAGCTTATGGAACTGTAAACCTCTTAAACGAACAGTCAAAAGAATACCAACTGCAAGTATCATAACAATAAGAGGAACACCCCACACAAAATCACGAATTGCCACTAAAATTTTGTTAGAACTTTCAAACATAGTTCGTTCTCCTTCTGCCCATAGGCTTTATATTTAACTTTTTCCCGTGTAAGCATACCGCTTTTACACATAATAAAAAGAGCTGATATAAATCAGCCCTCTAAAGAGTAGAACGTGCATGTTAATATGCTCTGTCCTTTTGCCTGAGAGATTGGCAGTTATCTGCCGTACACCTTCGGCGCTTCGTACTACATAACCGATATTTTTACACATCTTACATATGTTTCCAAAGACTCTCCAGAGTGAAACTGTAATGTCTTGTCCGACACCTTTATCAGATTATCACAGTTTCACCTCGGAATCAATATTTTTTAGCATATTATTAACATTTTGTAATTACCTGCGCAAAGTTCTAAGTAATTTAATTTCCGCTTCATAGCCGGGCAGTTCATTAGGTGTTTCAAGAAAAAACGGAAGATTTCTTAATTGATGGTGATTTATAATTCTTCCGATTCCTTCCACTGTCAAAGTGCCTTCTCCTATTTTTTCATGCCTGTCCTTATGGCTTCCCATAGGATTTTTGCTGTCGTTAAGATGTATAGCTTTTAATTTATCCAACCCAATAACATTATCAAACTCACTAAGCACATCATCCAAATGATTTACTATATCATATCCTCCGTCATATACATGGCAGGTATCAAGACACACACCCATTTTTTCCGGGCAATCCACACGTTCAAGAATTGCTTTAAGTTCCTCAAACGTCCTGCCAATCTCAGAGCCTTTACCCGCCATAGTCTCCAAAAGAATGGTTGTGGTCTGCCCCTCATACATAATCGTATTCAAAGTTTCGGCGATAAGTTCTATTCCTTTCTCAACTCCCTGCTTTACATGGCTTCCCGGATGAAAATTATACATACTTCCCGGCAGGTGCGAAAGTCGCTTCAAATCATCTGCTATAGTATTACGTGCAAATTCACGTATATTTTCATCTGCCGCACATGCATTTATGGTATAAGGAGCATGAGCCAATATAGCCTTAATATCATTTACTTCTGCAAACTCCAGATACGCCTCCACATCCTTCAAATCCAACTCTTTTACCGCGCCTCCTCTGGGATTTCTCGTAAAATATTGAAAAGTATTGGCACCAATTTCAAGTGCCTGTTTTCCCATAGCTAAATAACCTTTTGAGGAGGATAAATGACATCCGATTCTAAACATATTATTCCCACGCTTTCTATATGTTGATTGAAAAAATTTATAATTTACATATGTCAGAATTATACCATGATTTCTGATGTCGGTATACTTTCAATTGCATTTTATCTAAGCATAAGTTATACTATATCCATCTAAGATAGTTCTTTAATTATCTTTCACTTCCTCACGGAAGTTCCGGCGTTTCGCCATTGATTCTATTATTTATTTTTAACTTTAAGAAAGGGGTATATGCCTATGAAACTTGAAACTACAACTAAAAATGTACGTACCTTCCGCAAGCTGGAAGTTCTAAATTTGATCGATAATTTTCTTTTCCAGCAAATGTTGATGCAGGAAGAAGATGGCGAAAAATTTGCCCGAATTCTTCTTAGTACTATTCTCGGGAAGAAAATCCGTAATGTCAAAATCACCGCCCAGAAAAACATTTTGGGAATAGACACCGACAAACACGGAATCCGCCTTGATGCTTATATTGAAGACGTATCTGACGTCAACAATCCCAATGCTGCCGATGCCGAAATTGTGCCTTATATTTACGACATCGAGCCTAACAATTCTTACGAAAAAGAAACTCTCCCCAAAAGAACCCGCTACTACCACGGTCTTATTGATACACAACTTCTTGCCACCGGTGCAGGCTATGATAAACTTCCAAATGTTGTCATCATCATAATTCTCCCATATGATCCCTTCGACCAAAACCGCATGGTCTACACAATCCGAAATCATTGCGATGAGGTTCCCGATCTTGCCTACGATGACGGTGCAAGAAAAATATATCTTTATACCAAAGGAACACAAGGAAACCCTAGCCAATCTTTAAAAAGTATGCTAAAATACATACAGGAATCTACGAAAGAAAATGTAACTAACGAGGATATCGCTTCCATTGAACAGATTGTAAACAAGGTGAAGCACAAAAAGGAGGTTGGCATTAATTATATGAAATCTTGGGAAGTAGAAGAAATGGCACGCAAGGACGGATATAAAGCCGGATTTGACGAAGGATTTAGTGATGGATTCAATGATGGATTCAATGATGGCACCGAAACAATTAATCAATTATACTCAAAACTAATTGAAGCCGGACGTATGGAAGACCTTACGAAAGCTACGAAGGACTCTGAATACCGCAAACAATTGATTAGCGAATTAAACTTATCCAAATAATTGAGCAATAAGTTAGCCGGTCACTTTAATAGCGACCGGCTAGTTTACTTTTTATTCATTTCTATTATCAATATGCTGCCTTAAGATAAAAACAATCAAGTATTCTATTAATGCGTATATTATTGAAAGTACACCCTGTCCTATATCACTAACATCGTTTAATGTTGCAAAAACAACAATTGATACAAATGTAATTAAAACTCCATTAGGAACAGAGACCTTCAGAAGAACGTCAAGTATTTCAGAATACGTCCTTTTTCCGGAAAGCAACACACACGCCACACTAAGCAACAAAATCATCAATATTGTAGGAAGATCATAGTAGTATGGAAGCCTAACAATTCCCCCTGTACTCATCAGCATAAAAAACAATGCAAGTATAGCTACAAGAATTCCCACAATATTTCTAATAACAGAACCTTTTCTTGTCTTCTCGTTTTCTTTCATAAGAGCCATGATATTTTCCTCCGCTTTGACAGAATAAGCCTTTTCCGTCAGATATTCTCCGGAAATCAGCTCATTCATGTTAATGCCAAGAGAATTACATAATGCATCCAGATAAGTAATATCAGGCATGCTTTTCCCACATTCCCATTTAGAAATAGTCTTATCACTTATACCTATTTTTTCCGCAAGCTCTTTTTGTGTTAACCCTTTATGATTTCTTGCTTCTGCAATAAACCTTCCTGTTTTTTCCTGGTTCATCATGATTCTCCTTTGTTAATTGTTCTAAAGCTGCATGCATCTTATGATTGAATCCTATACCATAATGCCCCGTAGAATCAACCTACATTTCGAAGAATCGACTCTCTAAAACAAAGAATACTTTTATACCCTTATTCTCCGGCGTAGAATAATATCCCTAAGGTTCCCGGCCCGCAATGGCTGGATATAACTCCTCCGGCTCTTGTCTCTATAATTTCTTCAAAATAATTAAGTCCGGTCAGATATTCCCGAATTTTGTCTATTATCTCTTCATCGCATCCCGAGTGTGTGATAAATACCCTTTTCTTATCAGCCTTAATCAAATCTTCTTTTAAGTCCAAAGCATATTTCATCAATGCACTTTCAAGACTTCCCCTATATTTTTTGCTAACGCCCATCGCTCCATCTTTTACCACAATTTCCGGATGAAGTTTCAGGGTATTGGCAAGAAGTGCCGTAGCCGAACTGCATCTTCCGCCTCTTGCAAGGTATGTCAATGTATCCACCACAAAACTCGCACGTACCTTATCCCTTAACTGATTAATAGATGTCACGATTTCCTTCGCCGATTTTCCTTCTGCTGCCATTTCAGCTGCTTTAATCACCTGCAAACCTATGCCCGTAGAAAGATTGCGTGAATCAATTACCCACAAATTATTATAATCCTTATCTTCAGCAACCAACCGCACCACATTACATGTGGTACTCATTTCACCGGATATTCCAAAATATATGATATCTTCACCCGCATCCATAAAAGGAGCCAGGACTTCCTCAGTTTTATCTAAGGTAACCGCTGCTGTTTTCGGTGTTGTCCTGTTAGCATCTGCCCATGCAAAAATTTCATCCGGTGTAACTTCCACCCCATCATAATAACTTTTTTCATCCATTACTATGCACAACGGAATGATTTTTACATCATACTTTTTTAACATTTCTTCTGATAAATCGCAGGTGCTGTCTGCTATAATTCTTACTCTACTCATGCTCTCTCCTTATTCCGACATACAGATAATTCAAAACAGCGTTCCTGCATTATGTTTATTCGCTCATGTACTCACGATAATCACTTTCGCTGGCAAATAATATATAACCGCCGTTCACATATCCCATATATCCGCTTTCTACTGTATATCCCTTCATAATGTTTCCTCCAATCAGAATTTATTATTTATCCTGATTAAATAGTAACATTATTAAAGTCCTTTAAAGTTCTCTCATCAGCACATCCTGCATTCTTTCCAGCAGTTCCTCCGTCGTAGAAAGAAGTATTTGCGCATCTTTTTCCACGATTCCCGTTTTCTTATATCGATAGGTCAAAAACGGAGCTCCGTATGCAGTAAATGTCATCTTATCCTTATATTGCATCAAAAACGCCTGAATATTTTCCACTTGTATAGGCGCATCAGGCTTAAATGTAAATTTAATGCGTTCATCCTTGCCCTTGACCTCTGTAATATACAATTTATGTGCAGCCTCACGTATAAGGGCAATCCGCAACAAATTCTCTGCCGACACAGGCACTTCACCGAAACGATCCAGTAACTCTTCTTTCATATCATTACTCTCAGCCAAAGTCTCAATGCCTGCAATCCTCTTATAAATGTCCAGTTTTTGAACCTCATTTACAATATACTCCGGTGGAATAAAGGCGTCAACATCAAGCTCTACAGATGTGGAAAAATCTTCCTTAACCGTAATTCCCTTTAATCCTTTTACAGCCTCATTAAGCATCTTACAATACATATCATAGCCTACTGCTTCCATATGACCATGCTGACGTTCACCCAGTAGATTCCCTGCTCCACGTATTTCCAAATCACGCATTGCAATCTTAAAGCCGCTTCCCAAATCAGTAAACTCTCTTATCGCCTGAAGTCTCTTTTCCGCCACTTCCTTTAGCATCTTATCCCGTTTATACATAAGGAAAGCATACGCTGTACGATTAGAGCGCCCAACACGTCCACGTAACTGGTACAACTGGGAAAGGCCCAGATTATCGGAATCATGAATAATCATTGTATTAACGTTACTGATATCCAATCCTGTTTCTATAATGGTGGTTGATACCAGCACATCAATTTCACCATTTATAAAATCATACATAATCCGTTCTAACTCATGCTCTTTCATTTGACCATGAGCGAAACTGACAACGGCCTCAGGCACCAGTTTCTGAATAACTGCTGTCACATCTGCTATATTATTAACACGATTATATACGTAATACACCTGACCGCCCCTTGAGAGTTCACGCACAATCGCTTCCCTTACCATTTCTTCGTTATATTCCATAACATAGGTCTGTATCGGAAGCCGGTCATTGGGAGCTTCTTCAAGGATACTCATATCACGTATGCCTATTAGACTCATATGAAGTGTCCTTGGTATGGGTGTAGCAGTCAAAGTCAGTACATCAATATTTTCCCTAAGCTTCTTGATTTTCTCTTTGTGAGTTACACCAAATCTTTGCTCCTCGTCTATAATAAGCAGTCCAAGATCTTTATATTCCACATCCGCCGACAATACACGGTGAGTTCCCACAACAATATCAACAAAACCCTTCTTCAAATCAGCAAGAGTTTTCTTTTGCTCACCGGTTGTTCTGAATCTTGAAAGCAAATCAACCCTAATCGGAAAATCCTTCATTCTCTGGGTAAAAGTATTATAATGCTGCTGGGCAAGTATTGTAGTAGGAACAAGATACACCACCTGCTTTCCTTCCTGCACCGCTTTAAACGCCGCACGGATGGCAATCTCTGTCTTACCATACCCCACATCACCGCATATCAGGCGATCCATTATTTTATTGCTTTCCATATCCTGTTTGGTCGCTTCTATTGCAAGTAACTGATCCTCAGTCTCTTCAAAAGGAAACATCTCTTCAAATTCCTTTTGCCAAACAGTATCTCTGCCATACTTATATCCTTCACTCTGCTGTCTCTTAGCGTAAAGCTCCACTAAGTCCTTAGCAATCTCTTCTACCGCACCTCTGACTCTGGTTTTTGTCTTATTCCATTCCTTTGTACCAAGCTTGTTCAGTTTAGGGGTTTTTGCATCAGCAGAAGCGTATTTCTGTATTACATCAAGCCCTGTTGCAGGAATATATAATTTACCGCCATCCCTATATTCAATCTTTATATAATCCTTAGCAACCTTCTCAACCTCTATGGTTTCAATACCGAGGTAAATTCCAAGACCATGACTTTCATGTACCACATAATCACCGATTTTTAATTCGGCAAAGTCGCGTATTTTCCGACCTTCGTAAAGTTTTTTCTTCTTTTTCTTTTTTTTCTCAACTCCAAAAATATCACTTTCCGATATTACAACGAATTTAATCAAAGGATACTCAAACCCTTTAAGCACTCTTCCATAAACCGCAAGCACTTCTCCCGGAACAACCTCCCGCATGGGGTCATCACTGTATACCGCAGCAATTTCCTGCTCACGCAAATCCTGTGCCAATCTTTTTGCACGGGTTCTGGAGCCTGACAAAAGCAACACTCTGTAGCCGTTCTTTTTATACCTTCTCAAATCTTTAAGCAGAGCATCAAAACTGTTATTATAGGAAGCCATGCTCTTGACATTAATGTCATATTTTTTATTATACTTTATTAAATTACTTTTCAGTTCGATAGCCGAAACAGACGCAATAGGACTGGCCGATATGCGTCCGATAACATTTTCCACCGAATATAATAAATCCATCTGGGTAGGCAGTACATACCCTTTCTGCGCACGATGGCTCATACTTTCACTAAATTCCAGCTCCACCGCATTGCCATGCTCTTTTATCCTTGCAGGTTCATCCATAAAGAACACATGGGAAGTTCCTTCAAACAAAGAAACCAAAGATGTTGTATCCTCATAAAAATAACGCACATAGCTTTCAAGATTGGTATATGCCTGAAATTCCATAACCTGCTCTTTAAGTTCCGCTATCTGTGTCTTAATTCTATGAGCCTCTTCCGTCTTAAAATCCTTGCAGAAAAATTCTATCTGTATTTCTGCTTCCTTTTCAATCCGTTCAAAGCCTTCCTTTAAGAGAGTTTTTGAAAGTACCATCTCTGTAGCCGGAAAAATCGTTACTGATTCTAACTTTTCAATACTGCGTTGGCTTAAAACGTCAAAACTTCGTATTGATTCCACGTCTTCTCCCCACAGTTCAATACGATATGGATTTTCCTCTGTTAAATCAAAAATGTCTACAATTCCTCCACGTATGGAAAATTGTCCCGGATTCTCCACCTGATAAGTATTCTCATACCCCATTGCCACAAGCTGCGTCGCAAGTTTTGTTTCATCCACTTCTCCATGCTTTGAAATGCTTATAACAGATTCCTTCAATACCCTTAAAGGAATCTGTGGTGCCATAAGAGCACTAAAGGTTGTAACAAGTGTAACCGGTTTCCCCTCCATGATGCGTCTAAGGCACCTTATACGCTCTTTCATCAATTGATTGCCATGTATATCTGCCTGATAAAATATCAAGTCCTTGGCAGGATATAACATGACATTTCTGTCATATAATTTATAATCTTCCCAGATTTCCCTTGCCCTTAAGTCACTATAAGTAACGATGATTTTATATTTAAAACCATCGCTGAGTCCGTACATCATATGCAGTTTTTGTGAATCCACACATCCGCTCACAGAAATACTTTTATTCTTCTTAAGTCCTTCCTGCATTTGAGCAAATTCCGCAAGTTCCCTTAAAGGTGCAAGTAATGCCTGCATAACTATTCCTCGGTCTTTACCTTTTTATTATAATGATTCATTGCCGCATCAACATCTGCAGTTAAAATCATATCAATTGCATCCGCTGCGTTTTTAGCCGCATCATCCATAATTTTTCTGTCTACATTATCAAAATGCCCCAGCACATAATCTGCCAGATCATATCCTTTAGGTTTCTCACCTACGCCCATCTTAATACGCATAAAAGTATCATGTCCCAAATGCGCAATTATATTTTTAAGTCCGTTATGACCTCCCGCACTTCCTTTTTTACGTATTCGGATTTGTCCCGGAGGCAGACTGATATCATCGGATATTACAATTAACTCTTCTTCCTCATCAGCCTTATAATAGTCAAGCAGACTCCTGACACTTTCACCGCTAAGGTTCATGTACGTCTGGGGTTTTGCCAAAATAACCTTCTGCCCGCAGATAACTCCTTTACCCACATGTGCTTTGTGCTTCTTTTCCGTAACGGATATACCTTCTTTCTCTGCAATAACATCTATGACATCAAAACCGATATTATGCCTTGTATTCTTATATTCTTTCCCCGGATTGCCCAGTCCTACTATAATATACATCGGTACACACTCCTATTAATAACTTCTTATCAAGTATCCTAACAATATTATTTATTAAAGTCAATTATTGTATTTGAACAATAAATATAACAACATAAAAAGGGACACATTCCTGCATCCCTTTCTCAAAACTTATTATTAGTACAAATCCGGATTATATAACATATCTGTCATTTTTCTCTATTACAATCTTGATTCCGTCTTCACCCTTATGGTAAGAATTTGCACGTATTGTATCACGGCTTTCCACTATACAATTTTCAATATGGCAATTATCTCCGATGTATACATCGTTAAGAATGATAGAATTCTTAATGTAACAGTTATTACCGATATATGCTTTCTTAAATAATACAGAATCCTCTACCACACCGTTTACAATACAACCGCTGGCAATCAAACTGTTCTTAATCTGTGCACCGGGATTATATTTTGCCGGAGGCAAATCATCAACCTTTGAATAAATATCAGGATACTGATTAAAGAAATAGTCACGCACATCCGGTTTAAGGAAATCCATATTGGTCTCAAAATAATCATCTACCGATGCAATGTTTCTCCAATAATCCTTTATCTTATAACCATATATACGTTTCATATCCTTATAACGGATTAAAATATCTTTTACGAAATCATATCTGTCTTCTTCTGCACATTTCTCAATCATTTCGATTAACAAACGTCTTCTGATTACGTATATACCACAGGAAATTGTATTGGATTTGGCAACAATAGGCTTTTCTTCAAATTCCTCTATACGGCTCTCTTCATTCATCTTAATGGTTCCGTAACGATCTATATTCACACCGGCATCCATGTCTTTACATACAACTGTAATATCAGCCTTCTTATCAATATGGTATTCCATAACCTTATTAAAATCCAATTTATATACACAGTCGCCTGACGCAATTACTACATATGGTTCATGACTGGATTTTAAGAATGAAAGATTCTGATAAATTGCATCTGCCGTTCCACGATACCAGTTACTGTTTTCTGCTGTAACTGTAGGAGTAAATACAAACAAACCTCCCTGCTTTCTACCAAAATCCCACCATTTAGATGAGCTTAAGTGCTCATTAAGGCTTCTTGCATTATACTGTGTAAAAACTGCCACCTTCTGAATATGTGAATTGGACATATTACTCAGTGCAAAATCTATGCTTCTGTAGCTTCCTGCAATGGGCATTGCACCTACAGCACGTTTCTGGGAGAGTTCTTTCATTCTGTGATTATTACCACCTGCTAAAATTATACCAATAGCTCTCACTTGTCGTCACCTGCCTTAATTAAAGTTTTTCCGCTTGCCAATGCGCCATTCGGATAATCCTCCGATGTAGTCACACCGAATACAACTGAGTTCTTTCCTATAGATATATTATTAGGAATAATACTCTTCTCACCGATTGTTACAATTCCGTGATTATAGATATGAGGATCTGTTTCATTCTCAGCCTCTTCGCCAATACCAAGCTTCACTCCATCTCCAACCTGAACATTTTCAGCTATAATGGCTTTGTTAAGTTCACAGCCATCACCGATTTCCGTTCTGTTCATAATTATGGAATCACGAACTACTGTATCCTTACCGATTACAACACCACAACCGATTACCGAATTATATACTTTACCGTAAATACTGGAACCCTCACCTATAATGCTGCGTTCCACAACACTGTCCGATGAAATGTACTGTGGCGGAAGAATATCACTCTTTGTGTAAATTTTCCAATATTCTTCATAAAGATTAAAATCAGGAACTATGTCAATCAATTCCATATTGGCTTCCCAATATGAATGTAAGGTTCCCACATCCTTCCAATATCCGTTAAATTCATAAGCATAAAGCGGTGCTCCGTTACCATGCAGATAAGGAATTACATGCTTACCAAAATCAAGGTTTGGCTGGTCTGCCTTTGCTATAAGAGCTTCCTTTAACGCTTTCCAGTTAAAGATATAAATACCCATGGAAGCAAGATTACTTCTGGGATTAGCCGGCTTCTCTTCAAAATCCTCAATCTTACGGTTCTCGTCTGTAATAATAACACCAAAACGGCTCGCCTCTTCAATAGGTACAGGCATAACCGCTATAGTCACTTCAGCATTATGCTCTTTGTGATAATCGAGCATAACTTCATAATCCATCTTATATATATGGTCGCCGGATAAAATCAACACATACTCCGGATTAAACTGCTCCATATAATCGATGTTCTGGTAAATGGCATTCGCAGTTCCCGTATACCACTCGCTGTTAGCAATTTTCTCATAAGGGGGTAAAACAGAAACTCCTCCGATATTTCTGTCCAAATCCCACGGAATACCTATTCCTATGTGACTGTTCAATCTCAAAGGCTGATACTGTGTCAATACACCTACCGTATCAACTCCTGAATTAATACAATTGCTGAGGGGGAAATCAATTATACGATATTTTCCGCCAAATGCCACCGCCGGTTTAGCAACCTTGGATGTCAACACTCCAAGTCGGCTTCCTTGTCCACCTGCTAAAAGCATGGCGATCATTTCCTTCTTAATCATGTTATCACCTCAATATTTACATTTTTATCAAAAACGCCCTGCGCTTTCATTTATGCACATAATTATATCACAGAATTTTCATAAAGTGAACAATTTACTCGGAAATTTTCTAATTTTCGAGTAAATTTATGGGTATTTTTTACATTTTTATCCGTCATATCAGATTTTTTTTGTATATTTGGTTACATTTTACTTTAATTCCATAATATCCATAATTTATTTGTTTTTTGAATAAAAGATGCGTATAATATATATGTAACCATTTACACA
The DNA here is from genome assembly GCA_964528145.1 of uncultured Lachnospiraceae bacterium. Classification (GTDB taxonomy): domain Bacteria; phylum Bacillota; class Clostridia; order Lachnospirales; family Lachnospiraceae; genus Acetatifactor. The sequence continues at coordinate 13,767 of CAZGSF010000045.1, forward strand.
CATAGGAGCGAAAATATGTATCAGATAGATTTTAACAAACCGGTTCATGTATACTTCATCGGAATCGGTGGTATCAGTATGAGCGGACTTGCAGAAATACTGACCGAAAGAGGCTTCAAAATTTCAGGTTCCGATGCCAAGGTTTCTTCTTTAACAGAATCCCTTGAAGGCAAAGGAATTAAGATTTTCTACGGTCACAAGGCTCAGAATATAAACAAAGACATTGATTGTGTTGTATACACAAGTGCTATCCGTCCGGACAATCCGGAATTTGCCGAAGCAAAACGGTTAAATATTCCGCTGCTTTCCCGGGCAGAACTTTTGGGACAACTCATGAAAAATTATCAGGTTCCCATAGCAATCGGCGGCACTCACGGCAAAACCACCACCACTTCCATGATTTCGGAGGTTCTACTCAAGGCCGATACAGATCCCACACTTTCAATCGGCGGAATATTAAAAACCATAGGCGGCAATATAAGAATAGGACGTTCTCCGTATTTTGTAACGGAAGCCTGTGAATACACCAACAGCTTTTTGAGCTTTTTTCCAAAAATCAGTATAATTTTGAACATAGAAGAAGACCATCTTGACTTTTTCAAGGATTTGGAAGATATAAGAAATTCTTTCAGAAAATTCGCTATGTTGCTTCCAAATGACGGTACATTAATTATCAACGGTGACATTGAACATTTTGAGGATATAACCTCAGGGTTAGAATGTAAGGTTATAACCTACGGTTCTTCAGACACATGCGATTACTCTCCTGAAAATATCAGTTTTGACGATATGGGAAGAGCACAGTTTACAGCAAAATGTCCCGGCGGCCGCACATGTTCCCTCCACCTTGGAGTAACAGGTCTGCACAATGTATACAATGCACTGGCAACCCTTGCACTAAGCGATTGTCTGAATATTCCTGAGAACACATGCGCCGATGCCTTAACCACATTTACAGGTACAGATCGGAGATTTGAATACAAAGGTACAATCGGAGGTGTAACAGTAATCGATGATTATGCACACCATCCCACCGAAATTGCAGCCACAATGCAGGCTGCCTCAAATTATCCTCACAAAAAACTGTGGTGCGTTTTTCAACCTCACACTTATACACGTACCAAAGCTTTTTTACCTGAATTCGCCAAGGCACTGGCATGCGCAGACCATATAGTACTTGCCGACATCTATGCCGCCCGTGAGACAGATACCCTGGGTATCAGTTCAAAAGATTTACAAAATGAACTCATCAAACTTGGCAAAGAATGTGAATACTTTCCTACTTTTGATGAAATTGAAAATTTTTTATTAGAAAATTGTACCCCCGATGATATGTTGATAACTATGGGTGCCGGAGACGTGCATAAAATCGGCGAAAGTTTACTTGGAAAATAATTATCCACAATATCCACATTTTTTATAACTTTTTTGTGTTTTAAAAAATGTGGATATGTTTGTTTACATAATATTTTCACGATATTTTTTTGAAGCCCTTTAAAAGCAAGTTTTTCTGCTTGCTCAAATCGGTTTTCTGTTTTTATGTGTAC
>CAZGSF010000046.1:0-14965 GCA_964528145.1 uncultured Lachnospiraceae bacterium
CACCGATGATAACAACAGCTGTGATGCCGTGCTTCTTGCAAACTTCTGCAACGATAGCGAACTGTTCGTTAGTCTCGAGTTTGGTTCTTCCGGAACCGATAATGTCGAAACCGCCTGTGTTTCTAAACTGGTTAATATATTCGTCATCGAAAACTAAATAATCATCTTCGATAAGTCCGCTGGGACCGCCCTTGAAACCGTAAAGTTCGTTTTCAGGATTGGTTGCCTTTAAAGCGTCATATAAACCGCAGATAACGTTGTGTCCGCCGGGAGCCTGTCCACCGGAAAGGATAACGCCTACGATCTGTTTCTTTGCTTCAGAAGTATTCTGGCCTTTCTGGAAAGTGATTTCCTTCTTACCATAGGTATTGGGGAAAAGAACTTTAATCTTATCCTGGTCTGCTACGCTCTGAGTTTCTGCGCCTTCGTTAACGCAAATCTCAGAAATACCGTTTCTAAGCATAGCAGGAAGCTTGGGAGAATACTCATATCTTGCTTTTTGTAATGATGAAATTTTCATAACTAAATCTCCTTCTTTAATTTTTTGCATATAGCATAATTCTAATATATTTTGTCAATAAAGTAAACCATATCTTGGTGTTTTTTAACCACTTGTTTGCTAAAAACAACCACTTACGCAAAATATATTTAAATTTATTTTGCTAATATTTATAATTAACTTACTTGATAACGCGGAGGAGTAATCATGAAAATCAAACTTGAGATTAACCCGGGGTATACGGAAACGGAGATTCATATTTGCGGCAACAGGGACACAGAGCAGTTAAGGCGGTTGTACAGAACCATAAAGAACGCAACTGACACAAGTGTCATGGCATATTCTGACGGAGAGGTCATCCCTGTTGGCAGTAGTGACATAATCCGCATTTATGCCCAAAATCAGAAGGTTTTCGTCACTACAGCCGTAGGTGACTACCGGTTGCATGAAAGGCTTTATGAATTGGAAGAAATACTTGATAACAGCCTGTTTTTGAGGATTTCCAACTCTGAAATAGTAAATATAAAGAAAATACGCCGTCTGGACACGAGCTTGACCGGAACAGTCAAGGTGTATTTGGATGAAAATATCGAAACTTTCGTCTCAAGGCGTTATGTTGTCAGAATAAAAAAGGCTTTGGGAATATAGGAAAAGGGAGGCTGAATCAATGATAAAGAAAAGTTTAATACGTGGAATAAACAGTTTTATGTATTCGGTGGGGTCTTATCTGATTTTGCAGATTGTTGCAACACTTATAGCAAGTCCTGTGCGCGGTAATGAAGAATTTATACCGATGCTTCCGGAATTTGCGGCGCGTTTCGCCAATCCTTATATGGCGGTGTATGTTCAGATGTTTCTGATAGCGCTGACCAGTGCTGTTTTTGGCGCAGGCTCCATAATAATGGAACTTGAAAGGTTAAGTCTTCTTGCTCAAAGTGTTCTGTATCTGATAGTAACTATGGCAGTGTGGGTTCCCGTGGGGTGCGTTTGCTGGGGACTTCACAAATACCCGGAAGCGATGGTTATCGTAGGTTTAAGTTATATGATTGGGTATTCCATAAGCTGGGCAGTACAGTATTGTCAATGCAGGCGGAACATAAAGCAGATTAATGATAAATTAGAGCAAATAAGAGGTGAGGAATATGAGTTACGCAATAGAAATAAATAATTTAAGAAAAGAATTCGGCAGTAAGGTTGCGGTAAGGGATATTTCCCTGCAGGTGAAGGAAGGAATAATTTTTGCGCTTCTTGGAGTGAACGGAGCAGGAAAAACCACCACAATCCGCATGTTAAATGGATTATGTAAACCTACTGCCGGAGAAGCATATGTGTTTGGTAACAGTATCAGCGACAAACTTTCGGAAGTAAAAAGCATAACCGATATTTCTCCGCAGGAGACTTCTGTAGCCCCTAATCTTACGGTAAGAGAAAATTTGGAGCTTATGGCGGGAATATACGGGCTTGATAAGGAGTACGGAAAACAGAAAGTGGAGGAACTTATGGAAATGTTTTCCTTAAAAGAAATTGCCGATAGCCGCGCCAAAATACTTTCCGGAGGATGGCAGAGAAGGCTTAGCATAGCAATGGCACTTGTCAGTGAACCAAAGGTTTTGTTTTTGGATGAGCCTACCTTGGGACTGGATGTACTTGCAAGATGTGAACTTTGGAATATTTTGAAAGGCTTAAAGGGACGCATGACCATAATATTAACAACTCATTATATGGAAGAGGCGGAGGAGCTTTCCGATGAAGTGGCGGTTATGGTTGATGGGGAGATTAAGGCCCTTGGCAGTGTTTTGGAGCTAAAGAAACAAACAGGCAAGGACACTCTTGAAAAGGCATTTATAGAAATTGCAACTGCTTCTGATACAAGGGAGGATAATAAATGAGAAGTATTATTTTTTCAAAAAGAACAGCAAAGGAAATTCTCAGGGACCCGCTAACCTTCATTTTTTGTCTTGGTTTTCCCCTGGTAATGCTGGTGATAATGACGATAGTAAATGAAAGCATACCGGCAGAGGCTGCCATGGAGATATTCAAACCGGAATATCTGGCACCGGGTATCGTGATTTTCGGATTTACGTTTATCATGCAGTTTAGCTGCATGCAGGTGGCAAAGGACAGGACCACGGCATTTCTTTTAAGACTATATTCATCTCCCATGAGACCCTCTGATTTTATAATCGGTTACACACTGCCAATTCTTGTGATTGCTATTGGGCAGAGTATTCTGACCTACGCGGTCTCGGCGGTTGTGGCAGGGATTGCAGGCACACCGCTCAATTTAGGCAATCTGGCACTTTCTGTTGTGGTGAATATTCCGGCAATATTTTTATTTATGGGCCTTGGAATGATTTTAGGGACGTTGCTTAATGACAAGGCGGCGCCGGGAATCTGTTCCATTCTTATTACAGTGTCATGCATTTTTGGCGGAATCTGGATGGATGTGGATTCCCTTGGAGGAATTGTGTTGAAAGTTAGCAAAGCTCTTCCTTTTTATCATTCGGTGCAGGCTGCAAGGATGGCTGTAAGCGATCAATATGAAAATATTCTGATGCCTTTGGCTGTAACTGCGGTGTATGCAATCGCAATATATTTTGTGGCTGTTTTTGTAATGCGAAACAAGATGAAAAAGGATATATATTGTTGAAAAAAAACTAAAAAAATATTACAATGGTAGTACTACTTAAAAAATGGGTAAAAGGTTTTTTGTATGGCAGCTACTAACGTAATTCGCAGTAAAGATGTATATAACATAATACGGAAAACACTGGAAATTATGGACGTAAAGATTATGCAGCACGGCGAGGTGACTGCATATCTTTTATACAAAATGCTACAGGCAGACGGCGTGTACAGTGAACAGGAACTGGCTGATTATACCATGATTGGCATGATGCATGATATCGGTATGATTAAGACAGGGTATTCACGTGACGTTATTGAGCGGGAGACCAAGGGAGTCTGGGCTCATTCCATCTACGGATATTTGTTCATGAAGTACCTATCCCCCATTGGTGATAAAGCAGAAATTGTACTGTATCATCATTTGCCCTATCGCCTTCACGGAATGATAAAAAGCCCGTTTTTGAAGATTTCAGAGTATCTTGCTCTGGCGGATAAGATGGATATTTTCTTACGTGTTGACGGACATGGCATGGGCAAGGACTATTTTGCCAAAAATATAAACACTGAATTTTCCCCCAGAGCTTTTGAAGCCTTTAACAAAGCCCAGGCAAAGTATAATATTATGACAAAGCTTAAGGATAACAGTTATAAGGACGAACTGGACGAGCTTTTGACGAATGCACATTTCCCGGAGAAGTACAAAAAAGGCTTTTTGGAAATGTTAATATATGCAATTGATTTCCGAAGTCAGCAGACCGTGGTGCATTCTCTGGCGACTACTACCTTTGCAGTGGAAATGGGGCGGCTTATGCGTGTGCCCACCAAGGATTTGCAGGTGCTTTATTATGGTGCGCTTCTGCATGACATAGGTAAGATTGCAATTCCCCTTGATATACTGGAGGCCCCCAGAAGGCTTGATGATAATGAGATGCGAATAATGAAGGCACATGTAATAATTTCGGACAGAATCCTTAGGGGTGTAATTAACGATGAGGTTTTGGAAGTTGCCATAAGACATCATGAGAAACTGGACGGAAGCGGCTATTACAGGGGTATCACCGGTGACGACCTCACCAAGCTTCAAAGAACGGTAGCGGTAGCGGATATTTTAAGTGCTCTCTATGGTAAAAGAAGCTACAAGGATTCTTTTGATGCCGACAAAATTAAGTCAATTATAACCGAGGATGCGGATAACGGTAAACTTTGCCCGGAGATAGCAAGAGTTGCGGTAAGTAATTTTGACACCATAATACGCAATTATGAGAAGCAGAGAAATAATACCATAGGTATTTATGAGACTATTCTGGAGCAGTATGATATAATCTATGAAAAATTTAAAGTGTACGAATAGTTTGTTGTATGCGGAAAGAATCATCAGGTGTTAGTGTTAAAAAACTGCTAAGAACCCAAAATGGTTTTATGTGGGCAATGCAAATATGATAACATACATTAGAAGGATGATGTCAGAGAGGAGAGAGTGTAGGGTTGCGGATTAATGAACCTTTAAAAGAGAAAATTTTAGAATCTGTTTCGGCAGTTGTACCGATTACGGTGATAGTGTTTTTATTAAGTGTTTCCATTTCACCACTTAACACAGGTACTTTTCTGCTGTTTCTGTTTGGAGCACTGATGCTGATTTTTGGAATGGGGTTGTTTACGCTTGGCGCAGACATGGCTATGATTCCCATGGGAGAAGGTATCGGTGTATCTTTGAGTAAAGCAAGAAGAAGGATAGTTCCCCTTCTTGTGTGTCTTATGTTAGGTATACTGATTACCATTGCTGAGCCTGATTTAACGGTTTTGGCAGAGCAGGTACCGGCAATTCCAAATATGACATTAATATTGACTGTTGCAATAGGTGTGGGAATCTTTTTGGTTGTCGCCGAACTTCGTATGATGTTTAAGATTCCTCTTTCATACACATTGCTGTTCTTTTACCTGATTGTTTTTGTTGTGGCATATTTTACGCCAAACACATTTATTCCGGTTTCGTTTGACTCCGGCGGTGTGACCACAGGTCCTATTACTGTGCCTTTCATAATGGCTTTAGGTATTGGTATGGCATCTGTGCGAAGCGATAAAAATGCAAGTAATGACAGTTTTGGTCTTATTGCACTTTGTAGTATAGGTCCTATTTTATCAGTGCTTATACTTGGAGTATTTTATAATCCCGATGAGGCTGTTTATACAGCGAAGGCTCTGGAGGAACTTAGCACCACCAAAGCAGTGGCCCGTGAATTTATGATAGCATTTCCGGCATATATGGAGGAAGTGGGCATAGCTATTTTACCTATTGTTGCGCTTTTTGCGGGATTTCAGCTGATTTTCAGGAGATTCCATGGTGTTGGTCTTTTGAAAATTGTAGCAGGTCTTTTATATACATATTTTGGTCTTGTAATGTTCCTTACGGGTGTTAATGTAGGATTTATGCCGGCAGGTGAGTATATTGGGGCGCAGATTGCGGGAGGTAGTTTCAGTGGTTTGCTTGTTCCCATAGGAATGCTTATAGGTTACTTTATAGTAAAAGCAGAGCCTGCGGTAAAAGTTTTGACCAAGCAGGTTGAAGAGGTTTCCAATGGTTTTATTTCACAAAAATCCATTGAGCACAGCCTTTCAATCGGTGTGGCGTTGTCCGTGGGGCTTGCCATGCTTAGAATCCTTACAGGAATCTCAATTATGTGGTTTTTAATTCCGGGGTATGTGATTTCCCTGGTGTTGACATTTTTTGTTCCCCAGATTTTCACCGGTATTGCTTTTGACTCCGGTGGAGTTGCCAGCGGACCTATGACGGCAACGTTTCTTCTGCCTCTTGCCATGGGAGCCTGCGAGGCTGTTGGCGGAAATATTTTAACAGACGCTTTTGGTATTGTTGCCATGGTTGCCATGACACCTCTTGTAACTATTCAGACATTAGGCCTTACAGGAAGAATCAAGAGTGCAAGGGCAAAGGCACCTGTTGCGGTTATGCCAAGTTATGTGGAGGATAGTATTCTTTATTTTGATGAAGGGGAAGATAAGGAGGATTAGAACCTATGGGTGCAAAAAAAGGCGTAAAAATGATTGTTGCCATAGTAGAGAGAAGTCACGGCAAGGCCTTGGCGAAGTTTTTGACTACCCGGGGGATTTCTTTCCATTATCAGTGTCCGGCAGTTGGAACGGCTCCGTCGGATTTGCTTGATATAATAGGAATTGGAAGTTCGGAACGTGACGTGCTGTTTTGTTTTGCGGCGGATGATTTGGCGGATAAATTTATGTATCAGTTAAAAAATGATGAGTTGGAAAGCACCGTGGATGCAAAAGGAATCGTTTTTGATGTTCCTCTTACGGGACTTAATAATATTATTGCAACAGTTCTTTTGGAAAAAGAATCGGATGCCATTTCGGATGGAGGTTATAAAATGGAACAAAAGGGTTCAAACAGCGTGATTTTGGTAGTAGTGAATCAGGGACATACAGATGCGGTTATGGATACTGCAAGGAAAGCCGGAGCAAGAGGCGGAACTGTCATTAAAGCACGTTTTTCCGGTGAAGAGGGTGCTGAGCAGCTTCATGGATTTACGCTTCAGCAGGAAAAGGAAATGATTCTTATTGTGGCAAGCGGTGAGCGCAGAAAGCAAATTATGGAAGCCGTTAATGAAAAGCACGGTTTATCCACGGAAGCAGCAGCCATGATATGTTCCATGGGAATTGATCAGATTGCCAAATTAGGATAAAAGAATGCACATTGCCAATACTAAGACTGGAAAGGAGTGTTGGCGATGACAGATTCATTTGGCAGCAATATGTATCCAATTGGCGGTGTGCCATTGGCGTATGGATTGGCAATTGCCCTGAATCGAAATGTGTCTGATAACCGTTCCGATTTAACAGAGGCTGAGAAGGAAAAACTTATTGCCGAAAGCCATAGTATTAAATCTAAGGAAAAACGGGACGAGTTTTTGAATTCCTTAGAATAGCTTAAGTAAAATAAAAGGGAGTTTTCCTTCAGTATATGGGGGAAAACTCCTTTTTGCGTGCGCCTGGCGGCGCACGTTTTCGTTAAATCTAAATTATTTATTTTTGTTAGCTTTTAAAATGTCGTTTACACAATTCATACGAAGACCTGCATCAATGAAGTCGCAGTGCTTGCAGAAGGGGTAATTGTGTCTGCCGTCTTTTACAAGATTACGAAGCTGCTGATATTTGGCGGTGTTCCATGCTTCGGGAAGGGAAACGTCATTTAAGTTTGCAAGCTCCGTTACTTCAAAGTTATCACAGCAGCAGATACCTAAACGTCCGTCGGGAGTAATCCACATATCGGTGTAGGGCATCAGGCAGGTTTCTTTGATGACTTTCTGTGTAGCCTGTTTGTTAGGGGCACTTCCTGCACGGTTTGTAAGAACTGCTTTTATGTATCTCATCTGGATAAGGATATCCACATCTTTAAATTCTTCCGGGTTTTTCTTTACGTAATCCCAAATTTCTTTAAGATTATCATGGAGCTTCATGTCCAGACAGTAGTTGTTGATAATCAACTGGTTTACATAAGGTACAATTGACTTTACTTTTTCTATGTCCAGAAGAAGTCCGTTGGTTGACATAAATATGTAGGAATCAGGAAGTTTTTCACGGGCGTATTTGTGGAATTCAACAATACGTGTGTCAAGCCAGGGCTCGTTATTGCCGTACATGGTCAGGTGTCCCTTGTAATTCCAGTCATGAAGCTGGTCTATAATATTGTAGAAAAGAGAATCCTCCATTCTCTTGTAAGGGCGCTTTTCAGCATGTTTGTTAGCTGTACAGAATTCACAGGTGCTGTTGCAACGGTTAATTGTCTCAAGATTCACAATCAAAGGCTGTGGCACGGTGTCTTTTTCCATGAAGTATTTAATAAATTCTTTCTGGGACTTTCTGCGGGTGATAAACTGCATTGACAGATATCCTTCGCTTGAAAGTTTGGGAAAACGTTTCTGCATTTCCCAGCCAAAACGACCCATAAAATTGACCATTCTGATAGGCATGATAAAAACTCCTTTTTCTTTGGAATATGTTAATTAACTTATAAAATATAGCATGTGGGTAAATTATTGTCAAATTAAGTAAAACTTTAGAACCAGCCGCCATCCATGGTAACAATCTGACCCGTTAAATATTCGGGTGACTTGGCAATTCCAAGAATGAGCCCGGCGGCTTCCTCGGCAGTTCCCAAGCGGTCTGATGGGATTTCATCGCAGACAAGCCTAATGTCCTCGTCGTTATACTCCTTCATCATATCGGTATCAATTGCACCGAAGGCTATGGCATTAACCTGAATGTTACTGGGTGCCAGCTCCTTTGCCAGTGCTTTTGTAAATGCGTTGATGCCTCCCTTGGAAGCAGAGTATGCAACCTCCATTGATGCCCCGTAATTACCCCAGATAGAGGAAATATTAATGATTCTGCCACGGTGGTGCTTAAGCATTAGCGGAACAGCATGCTTACAGGTATTAAAGCAGGAAGTAAGGTTTGTATTAATGACCTTATTCCACTCATCCACGGTCATGTCCGTGAATAATCCCGTATGGGAAATTCCTGCATTATTAATAAGAACATCCAGCTTGTCTATTCCTTCAAATAAGCGGGTCACGGTTTCGTAATGGCCCATGTCTCCGGTAAAAACGTGACAGACTGTGTTGTATTTTTCTTTAAGTTCGCTCTGCAAATTGTAAAGAGCGTCTGTATTGTGTATACATGTCAGATATAATTCATACCCTTCTTTGGCAAAAAGGGTGGCAGTGGCGCGGCCGATACCTCTCGAAGCGCCGGTAATAAGAGCAACCTGTGGCATAATGGCTCCTTTCCTTAGGCGGTGCCTGAATTTGATACTTCTTGTTTGAGTATACTATACTTATAATTGAATTTCCATTAAAAACTTGTTACACTATATGAAGAAGTTTTTACTTATTAATATAGAAGACATTTTTTATGGGATATGAGAGGTAAATATGGAGAATAAAGTATATGATTTGATAATAATAGGTTCGGGTCCGGCAGGATTATCTGCGGCAGTTTACGGAATCCGCGCAGGTCTTGATTTGCTGGTAATTGAAAAGCAGCCCATGAGCGGCGGTCAGGTGCTTAACACCTATGAGGTGGATAATTATCTGGGGCTTCCGGGAATTAACGGATTTGATATGGGTATGAAGTTTAGGGAGCATGCGGACAAGATGGGGGCAAAGTTTGTAGAGGCAGAGGTTATGTCTGTAGAAGATAAGGGCGACTTAAAGGAAGTTGTTACCGATGCCGGCAAATTCACAGCACGTACCATGATTCTTGCAAGCGGTGCAGAACATGCAAAATTAGGCGTTCCCGGTGAAGAGGAGCTTACAGGGATGGGCGTGTCCTACTGTGCAACCTGTGATGGTGCTTTTTTTAGGAACCGTACCGTGGCAGTTGTAGGCGGCGGTGATGTGGCAGTGGAGGATGCAATTTTTCTTGCAAGAAATTGTGAAAAAGTGTATCTGATTCACAGGCGTGACGAACTTCGCGCGGCGGATGTATTGCAGAAATCGTTGCTTCAATTACCTAATGTGGAAGTTTTGTGGAGCCATACAGTGGAAGAAATCTGCGGTGAAGATATGACGGAATTCCTTCGGATTAAAGATGTTAAGACCGGCGAAGTTAAAGAAATACCTGTAAACGGTATATTTATAGCGGTGGGAATAGTGCCTAAGACGGAAATCTACAAGGGACTTGTGGATATGAATGACGGTGGATATATAATAGCAGGCGAAGACTGTGCCACATCTGCAGCAGGAATATATGTGGCAGGAGATTGCCGTGCAAAGAATTTAAGGCAGATTATTACGGCGGTGGCTGATGGCGCAAATGCTGTAACAAGCGCGTGGAGTTATCTTATCAAATAGATAAAACAGGTACCACGGAATGGTAAACTCTGGAAATAGTGGCCGGAAGGTTGACAATATTTCTTCTTAGTGTTATATTAAACTTTAGATGTAACAAATTTGTAACAAATTACACAGAAATTACACATTTTAAGAAGTTTAAAAAGTTTAAGGAGTTTTATGAGAAAGAATATAATAAGAATGGCAGCAGGCAGTACTTTGGCGGCGCTGATTCTTACAAATACATGTATGAATGTGCTGGCAGCTCCCGTTGTCACACAAAACGGTTCCGGGAACACTACCGTAAGCGAGAATATTTCAGGTGGTTCCACGGGTGCAATATCGGCAGTACTTCCTTCGGGCGGTGTGAACCTTACATTAAAGAAAGGTCCATCCCTTGAAAGTTTAAAAGGCGATAATGTAAATGTTAAAATAGAAAAAGAGATTGAGCTTGCTGTTATAAAGGAAATGCAGGAAGCACAAGCGGCGGCTGAGGAAGAAGCTTTTTATAAGAATCTTGTAATAGCCCGGGTTAATAATTACGTTAATGTACGCAGTCTTCCCGGTACGGAAGGGGAAGTTGTTGGTAAACTGTATGATAATTCAGTGGGTAAATTTATCAGCGAGCAAAACGGCTGGTATGAAATAGAATCAGGCTCGGTAAGAGGTTTCGTTAAAGGCGAGTACTGTGTCACAGGTGATGCGGCAGTGGATCTTGCAAAAGAAGTAGGAACCAGGGTTGCGGTTGTTAATACAACAACGCTTTTTGTAAGACAGGAAGCAGGAACGGATTCACCGGTTATGGGAATGGTTCCCATGGAAGAAGAACTTACCGTAACAGAAGAGGTTGAAGGCTGGGTAAAGGTAAGTATTGAAGAAGGTGACGGTTACGTTTCCACTGATTACGTAAAGCTTAGAACAGATTTTGTTCAGGCTGAATCAAAGGCAGAGGAAGAAGCTCGTCTTGCAAAAGAAAGAGAAGAACGTGAGAAAGCTCAGGCAGCAGCAAGAGAAACCCAGGCAAGAAGAGAAGCACAGGCACAAAGTCAGCAGGCCTCAAAGACTAACCAGACTCAGTCAGTGACTGTTACAAATGATGGAAGCATGGGAGCGGCGGTCGCACAATATGCATTACAGTTCCTTGGTAATCCGTATGTTTACGGCGGCACCAGTCTGACAAACGGAACAGACTGCTCCGGATTTGTAATGGGCGTATATGCAAACTTCGGTGTGGGATTGTCAAGAACCTCCACATCACAAAGAAGTGCAGGTTACGGCGTGGACGGTCTTGCAAATGCACAGCCCGGTGATATTATCTGTTACTCCGGTCATGTTGGAATATATATCGGTAATAACCAGATAGTACATGCATCTTCATCTAAGACGGGAATTATTATATCTAATGCAGATTATAAAACAGTTCTTGCCGTAAGAAGAATCTTCTAAGAATTTTATAAATAAAAAGTTATTGTCAGGCAGTAAAATTTACTGCCTGAATTTTTTTATCTGCATACTGCTATAATTTTCAAATATTAAAAATAAGCCCAAAGTACCATTGACGAAACTGCAATTGTGCAAGATTTACAAAAACTTTAAAGCGACGACAAAATGTACGTAAAAGCGAATGTGAATTCAACAAAAGTTATCCACAAGAAAAATGCCCATTTATTCGATAAAAACGACTTATGCACTAAGTTATACACATTATCCACAGCTTTTTTGCCTAAAAAACCTGTGGAATTATGGTAACCAATTTGAACGGACGTTTTGTGAAGATGTAATAAATTTACAAAATAAGGAAAAAAAATTGGGTTTACACTTGACTTTTTTATATTCTAAAACAAATATAAAATTTTTGAAATTGTTGCATAAAGTGACCCAAATATGTTATAATGCTTATACAATAAAAAACCGAAAGGGTGATTACAATGAAATTTGTTATTCTTGGAAGAAATATTGATGTTACTCCGGGGCTCAGAGAGGCTGTAGAGCATAAAATTGGTAAACTTGATAAGTATTTTGCACCGGATACAGAAGTACACGTAACATTAAGTGTTGAGAAAGACAGACAGAAAATCGAAGTTACAATTCCTGTAAAAGGAAATATTATCCGTTCCGAACAGGTAAGCAGCGATATGTATGTATCAATCGACCTGGTACAGGAAATTATAGAAAGACAGCTTAAGAAATATAAGAGTAAAATCGTGGACAAGCACCAGAATACTACATATTTTTCAGAAGCATATCTTGAGCATAACTATATGGATGATGAAGAGATTAAAATTGTCCGCACCAAGAAGTTTGACATCAAGCCTATGTATCCTGAAGATGCATGTATCCAGATGGAACTCCTTGGACATAACTTCTACGTATTCTGCAACGCAGAAACCGATCAGGTTAACGTAGTTTATAAGAGAAAAGGCGATACCTATGGCTTAATCGAGCCTGAGGCATAATTTAATATATTTTGAAGAAGATTTAGGAGGCTGTTTCCGATTGGAAGCAGTCTCTTTTTTTGAATGTTGATTCCTTTTCCTGCATATATTAATACGAGAAAAATTTCGGAAATATGTATGAGATATATAAATGTAGTAAGAAAAGGAATTTTTTTTGAAGTGTTATTATTGGCGGTTCTTGCAATTCTGATGTTTACGGGAAAAATGGGAGAAAGGACCGGGCTTACGGGAGAGAACGAAGTATCCATGGACGGAGGAGAGAGCGTAGAGGTAACGGCGGACGGAGGCTATATTAAGTGGGTGGATTTTAATGTGTCTTATGAGGCTTTGTGCAAGGCATACGAGCTGGATTTTAATACCCACGGAGAAGAAATTGAACTTAACTGGATAGAGCTGTTGGCGTATGCCGGAGTAAGGACCGGCGGAGAGGTTAATAAAAACGCATGCAAATATATAGAGTCTGTTGCTGAGGAGATCTTAAGTGGAGAAACTACTATGGATGAAATTACAAAGGATTTAGAATATTATCCTTACTATTTTGAAGCATATTCAGCCGTACTGGACGGTCTGGTAGGAGAATTCGAGGCAGAAGTAGCGGATGAAAACGGCAACGTTAGTTGGGAGAAATGTTACGGACTTAAGGCGTTTTCACCGGTGGCAAAAGGATTTTACTATGAGGATTATGATGATTTTGGTGCCAGCAGAAGCTATGGCTACAAAAGACAACATCTGGGACATGATATGATGGGGCAGACAGGTACTCCGATAATTGCAATTGAAGGCGGAACAGTGGAGGCATTGGGCTGGAATCAGTACGGTGGCTGGCGTATCGGAATCCGTAGTCACGATAAGAAGCGTTATTATTATTACGCCCACTTGCGCCAGAATTACCCTTACGCAGACTGGATTGAAGAGGGCAGTGAGATAAAGCCCGGTGACGTAATCGGTTACATGGGGCACACCGGTTATAGTACGGAGGAAAATGTAAATAACATTGAGGTAACGCACCTTCATTGGGGACTCCAGCTTATTTTTGATGAATCCCAGAAGGAGAGCGACAATGAAATCTGGATTGATGTGTATGCGCTTACAAGGTTTCTTTATAAGAACAGATGTGAGGTGGTGAAGGTAGAGGGGACTAAGGAGTGGGTGAGAGTGTATGAGGTGAGATAGGTTGGGGGGGACCCGACCTATTTCGCTCTTGACACTGATACGAATTAGCGTTATTATAATAACAAGTTGACGCACAGTTTCTACCTGTGCAGGATTTCTAATTCGTCTTGGTAATTCTACCGGATATCCAACTTTTTAACTAAATAGCATAACGATAAAGCGGTAGAACCATGGGGATTATAATGTAATACTCCTAAGTTTCTACTGTAGGAAGGGGTATTTTTGAAAAACAAAAGTAAAAAAGTGCAAGGGGACGGCTTCATCCCAGCCGCAGAGGACTGGTGTGGCAAAGAGTTATTTGAGAACAGGGAAGTAAGGGAAGGTTTCTTAAGCGATATGTTAGGGATTCCCCGAAGTGCCATTAAAGACACACAGGTTATTAACTCGAGTTTGTGGAAGCGCACGCGGAAAGAAAAACAGGGCATTGTAGACATCCGCATAATCCTTAATAATGACAAGGTTATTAGCATTGAGATTCAGGTCCTGCGAAGAGACCATTGGGATAAGCGCCAGTTGTTCTATTTATCTAAGATGTATGCGGAAAATGCCAGACGTGGCGAGGATTATGATGAACTTCCGGACTGCATCAGCATAGCAATCCTTGATTTTAACCTGACCGAGGATGAGGAGTATTTTCACTGCTATAAGTTCCGTGATGAGAATGGTAAAGTTTTCAGCGAAGCCATGACTGTGTACATACTGGAACTTAAGAAAAAATTGGGCAGGGACAAGGTTATGGATGACTGGATAAGGGTATTTCGAGCAAAGAGAGAGGAGGAACTTGACATGATTAAGACGAAAAATAGAGGAATTCTTGAGGCGATAAGAGAATTAAAGGAAATTGGTCCGATTAATATTATGCGTGACGAACATGAGTATAATCTGAAGGTTAAGCGCGATGCCAGAGCAAGAGAGTCATATGTGCGCAAGGAGGGCATAGCTATTGGCAAAGCAGAGGGTAAAGCCGAGTATATACTTGAATTACTTGAAAATTTGGGAACTGTACCGGAGTCTTTACGGGAAGTTATTGTGAATGAAAAGGACATAGAAACATTGGATAGATGGTTTAAACTCGCGACGAAGGCTGAGAGTATAGAAGAATTTGCCGTGAGTATCAAAAGTTGAACATCAGAAAATTTAAGAAACAAGAAATAGGTTGGATTTCACCAACCTATTTTAGTGTGCCCTTTTGAGCCTCGTGTTGCGTAATAGCCTGGCGTATTAAGTATAATACTTCACCATTAATGGAGCGACCGTCATATTCTGCAAGGCTTTTTAGTTTTTCTGCCGAACGCTAGGGTAAAGTTTTTGTAGGAAAAATGAATAGACAAAAGAAGAAAGCACCA
>CAZGSF010000047.1:0-14383 GCA_964528145.1 uncultured Lachnospiraceae bacterium
AGAAAAGCGCTTCTGGCTTAGGAATTGCCAGATGCGCTTTGTCTACAGTCTGAAACCCTCTGCATAACGCTATGCAGAGGGTTTCTTAATATATATTCTTACGCATATACTGTCCGAATAATTCCATCCGCAATTGCCTGCGCAACTTCATCAAATCTTGTGTCCAAAATCCTATTATCTGCTTCCGTATTAATAAACCCTACCTCTACCAGTGCTGCCGGCATCTGGGTACTGTTAAGTACAATCAGATTCGGACGCTCATTTACGCCCAGATTAATAAATCCTACCTGTTCCAATTCTTCATTAATATTTTCCGCAAGAACTGCAGCCTGAGAATACCTATTATATACTAAAGTTTCCACTCCACTATATTGATTTGGATAGGGGCTGGAATTTCTGTGAATAGATACAAAATAGTCTGCACCTACCGCATTTGCTTCCTGTGCCTTCTGATATGGAGTTTCAAATATATCATCTGTTCTGGTATAAAACACATCAATTCCATTCGCCTCCAATATAGGCCCTATTGCAAGCACCAAATTTAGCGCATCATCTGATTCTCTTCTATCATCATAAATTGCCCCGGGATTAGGACCACCATGTCCTGCATCTAAAGCTACCAAAGCCATAAAAAACCTCCCTAATTATAATCATGAACTATGATTATTATATGAGGGAGGAAGTTGTTTGGTTCATAAACTAAAATATGTCTCTCTGGCGAACGCCGCGACACTAAGCGACGCGAAGCGTTGCGATGTGTCGGCAGGGCTCATGTATAACTTCAAATCTTCTGTTGCTTTCAATCTTTCTATAAGACTGCAAGTTTCGAGCATATTGCTAAATTTAGATACTCGATTTCTCCGAATACAAAATCGGAAGAATTTCAAGCAGATTTCTATACTCAATACAGCAATGCTCGGCCATTCCTTTTGCCATTTTATCTGTTATAATTAGTTTTCGTAGCAGTGGATTTTTCATAGTCTTCCCAAGCCAAAAGCGACTTATCATATATAATCCATCTTCTGTCTGTTTGAAAATATGTGCCATTTCAGTATGCCAAATCAATCCATTGAAAGCACCAACATGACCACACACAATCAACGGAATATCGTTCTCCTGCATAATAGATTCCGAAAAACCAAATTCTTTTGGAGAAACAAAATCTATTCTTAACGGCATTTTGGTTCCACCGATTTTCTCAACCGGATACTGTGTATTATTCTGAAATGGTGGTAAATTTTCACATTCAAAATAATCTTCTTGCTGTTTAGAAAAGCCAATCGAAAAATGCGATTCAGGAAACCATACTTGATATCTTTCATTTCTTTGTGGGTGCCACCAAAACCACCACTCTATCATTTCAGAAGTAATATTTGGCATGGGACAATACATAGATACCAAATAGCTTCCATCTTCCATTTTTTTATAACCCGCTTCTTTTTGTAATTCCTCAAATTTAAGTATATCGTTCTTTTCATAAAATGATGTTGATGTAATCCTATTTTTACTTAAAGCGTTTTGTATCTCATCTGGAATTTTAGGCAATTCCTTTTTCATCAGTTTTTCTATGCTCACATTACACCTCGTCAATTTCAATCTTGCCTATGCCTGGTTCTAAACGTTGGCAAACTGGCTATTATAAAGTTGTGAATAGAATCCACCCTGGGCAAGCAATGTTTCGTGATTTCCCTGCTCAATGATGTTTCCATCCTTCATAACCAATATTACATCTGCTTCACGTATGGTTGACAATCGATGGGCTACTATAAAACTGGTACGTCCCTCCATCATGCGGGCAAAAGCTTTCTGGATTCTAATTTCAGTACGTGTATCAATGGAGGATGTCGCTTCGTCCAAAATAAGCATAGGGGGCAGGCATAGCATAACTCTTGTAATACACAACAGCTGCTTTTGTCCTTGAGAAAGGCTTCCGCCATCCTCACCAATCACAGTGTCATAACCGTTAGGCAATCGTTTTATAAAACTATGGGCATGTGACGCTTTCGCTGCTTCTATAACTTCCTCCATAGTGGCATCCGGTTTACCCATGATAATATTATCTTTAATGGTTCCTGAGCGCAGCCATGTATCCTGAAGCACCATACCATACTGCTTACGAAGACTACTTCTTGCAGCCTCGCGTATATCTGTGCCCTCCACCTTTATACTTCCGCTGTTAATATCATAGAAACGCATAAGCAGGTTGATAACTGTTGTCTTACCACATCCGGTAGGTCCCACAATAGCCACACGCTGTCCTGCTTTTACTGTAAGGTTAAAATCACGAATCAAAGGTTTCTCCGGCACATAAGAAAATTCCACATTCTGAAGTGTCAGATTGCCGTCCACATCTTCAAACACATGGGCATCCTCTGCCTCAGCCATCTGCGGTTCTTCTTCAATCAGTTCAAACACACGTGCCGCACAGGCTATAGCATTCTGAAGCTCTGTAATAACACCTGAAATCTCATTAAAAGGTTTGGTATACTGGTTCGCATAGCTAAGGAAACAGGACAAACGTCCCACTGTGATTCCGCCTCCGATTGCAATAAATGCACCTGAAATACCGACACCTGCATATACCAGACTGTTTACAAATCGTGTACAGGGATTTGTAAGGGATGAAAAGAACACTGCGCGCAATGAACATTTCTCCAATCTGTTATTTATTTCCTCAAACCGCTCTGTCACTTGCTTTTCCTGTGAAAAGGCTTTTACCACCTTTTGATTACCTATCACTTCATCAATGAGACCTGTCTGCTCTCCCCTGGTAACAGATTGCTCCTTAAACATGTTATAGGTCTTCTTAGCAATAAACCGCGCCACAAAAAGTGACACAGGTGTAATAAGTACTACCACCAACGTAATCGTCACATTGGTCATTAGCATAAAAAACAATGTTCCGATAATAGTAATCACTCCGGAAAACAACTGGGTAAATCCCATCAAAAGCCCGTCTGCAAAAGTATCCACATCTGCAATAACACGACTGACTATTTCGCCGTAGGAATGCTTATCAATATATTTCAAAGGTAAAATTTCAATCTTTTTAAACGCACTTTCACGAATATCCTTAATCACATAATAAGTGATTTTGTTGTTACAGATATTCATCACCCACTGAGCCACTGCTGTAAGCAGCATCAGGATAACAATCATTTTTAAAATAGCCAATACTCCCGGCATATCAACATTTCCCGGCTCTATAATCAAGTCAATTGCATCACCCACAAGAATCGGCACATACAAAGTAAGCGCTACACTTACCCCCGCAAGCAACAGTGATAACGCAATTAAAAACCAGTATTTTTTTAGATATGTAAATATTTTTTTAATTGTCTTGTTCTGACTTCTTTTATCTTCCATGCTACACCCCCTACGCCTGCTTTTTCTCAAACTGCGAATAGTAAATCTCCTGATAAACCTCGCAGTTTTCCAGCAATTCTTCATGGGTTCCGATTCCTACTGCCTCACCGTCATCCAGTACAATAATTAAATCTGCATACTGAATGGAAGATGCACGCTGTGACACGATAAATACTGTGGTATCACCTTCCATTTCACGGATAGCTTGTCGAAGTGCCGCATCTGTAGCATAGTCAAGTGCCGAAGCACTATCATCCAAAATCAGAATTTCCGGCTTTTTAATTAATGCTCTTGCAATAGTCAAACGTTGTTTCTGTCCGCCGGAAAAATTCTTACCATTTTGTGTTACAACTGCATCCAGCTTACCATCTTTGCTCTCGACGATTTCCTTTGCCTGAGCAATAGAAAGAGCCTCCCACATTTCTTTTTCAGTAGCATCCTCTTTGCCCCACAGCAAATTGGAACGGATGGTTCCTTTAAAAAGAACAGCCTTCTGCATAACTATACCGACCTTTTCACGCAATTTGTGAAGGTCGTAATCTTTAATATTTTTGCCTTCCAACAAAATATTACCCTCGGTATTCTCATAAAAACGTGGAAGTAAATGTACGAGTGATGTCTTACCACAACCTGTACCACCGATAATTCCAATGGTATCACCTTTATTTACTCTAAATGTAATATCATTTAAAGTCTCTGCACCGGCACCTGCGTAAGTCAAACCCACATGGTCAAATTCAATATATGGCACTGTTGCATCATCCGTAATTTCTAAATTTTTAGCCACTTCTGTATCAACATCTGCTTTCAAATCTGTATCCGGGATGCCACTGCTTTGCTCACCTGCTTCTGAAGAAAGTACGATCCACACACGGTCTCCGCAAGCCACAGCTTTGGTAACGGTAACAATTAAGTTTGCCAGTTTTACAAGTTCCACAAGTATCTGTGACATATAATTCCAAAGAGCAATCACTTCACCCTGGCTGAGATTGCCAACATTTACCTGAATAGCACCAATATAAATTAGTGCAACAATGGCACCATTTACAATCACATAGGTAATAGGATTCAAAAATGCCGTTATCTTTCCCACACGATTCTGCAAACCGGACAATATATCATTCTGCTCTTCAAACTTACGGATTTCTTCCTCTTCCTTGTTAAACGCACGAATCACGCGGACACCGGTTAAATTCTCACGAGTCAGTCCGAGCACCTTATCAAGAGATGCCTGTACCTTTTTATGCAAAGGAATACTAATCATCATGATTCCAAATACCACAATTGCAAGCAAAGGAATGGTGGCTACAAACACAAGTGCCGCTTTTACATCAATAGTAAATGCCATAATCATGGCACCAAATACGATAATCGGTGAACGAAGAAACAGGCGCAGCACCATATTAACGCCGGACTGGACCTGATTGATATCACTTGTCATCCGGGTAATCATGGTGGAGGTTCCCACCCTATCAATTTGTGTAAAACTCATATTCTGAATGTGGGCAAATAATGCAGACCTAAGCTTTGTAGCAAATCCTGTTGCCGCCTTTGCTGCAAAAAACTGTGCGGTAACCGCACACACTAAGCCTATCACTGCCAACAAAAACAGCCATCCGAACATTTTTCCAATGTGAACTTTGTCCCCTGCCGGAATACCCACATCAATAATTTGCGCAATTACAAGGGGCACAAATAATTCAAATGTTGCCTCCAGCAATTTAAAAAGCGGAGCCAATATTGTTTCTTTTTTATAATCCTTTAAAAATGAAAGAAGTTTTTTCATCCCTACCTCCATTATTCATAGTTGCATACAGCAAGCCAATAATTATTTTTCCACATTTGTGTATGGCAAAAAATCTTTTTCGTCTCAATATCACGAAAATCCTGAGCCAGACCTTTTCCTGTTAATTTAGAATAACTTTCTTTTATTGTCCAGATGCGATAAAATTCTTCTCTTTGCTTTTGCTTAGATAATCCGACATACATACCATACTCGTCTTCAGTCATAACCTTTTTTGCAAGCGTTTCTTTTACCTCACGGTCCATACATTGCAAATCCGCACCGATTTCACGCCTGTCACAGGCACAGAGTACATAATCTTCCGAATGAGATAAACTGAAATAAAACCCGGACATATCTGAAATGTACGGTTTTTCATTCTGATCTTGTTTATATTCATATTCCTGTTTATCTTTATCCAAAAGTTCTTGTAGTGAAAGCTCTATTAACGAAATGCCATGCGGCAAACATTCCTTTTTATACTCTGCCACCGCATAATTTAATAACAGTCCTGCGCATAAACTCCGCATCTTGTCTTTTTCACTTTTTATAAAACTCAACCTATTTCTGCGATATGAGTCTATTTTAAGAGATGCTGCATCATATGATGCAGCATCGTTAAGTTCCTCTATGGAACAAATATATATTATCATCTTAAGCCTCGGTATTCTCTTCCTGCAAATTAATTGCAATGGAAAGCTCATCAAGCTGTTTTAAATCAACTACGTTAGGTGCATCTGTCATTAAGCAGGATGCATCTTTAACTTTGGGAAATGCTATAACCTCTCTTAAGCTTTCTGCTTTTACAAGAAGCATAACGATACGGTCAAGGCCGAATGCCAGTCCTGCGTGAGGAGGAACACCATATTTGAACGCATCTAAGAGGAAACCAAAGCGGTCATGGGCATCTTCTTTAGAAAAGCCTAACACCTCAAACATCTTCTCCTGCACGTCCTCCTGGAAAATACGCACACTACCGCCACCAAGCTCTGTACCGTTTAATACCATATCATAAGCTTTTGCACGTACTCTTCCGGGATCAGAATCAAGGTACTGTAAATCCTCGTCCATAGGCATAGTGAAAGGATGATGCATTGCAGTAAATCTGTTCTCATCCTCATCCCACTCTAAAAGAGGGAACTCAGTTACCCACAGGAAATTAAATTTATTCTCATCAATCATATCAAGCTGTTTTGCAACCTCAATACGAAGCGCACCAAGCACATTCCATACCAGTTTGGTCTTGTCAGCTGCAAACAGTAATAAGTCGCCCTTCTCACCATCCATAGCTTTAACAAGTGCCTCGAGTTGCTCTTCTGTCATAAATTTTGCAAAGGAGGATTTGTAAGTACCATCAGGCATTACAGAAAGATATGCAAGACCTTTTGCGCCATACCCCTTTGCAAATTCTACAAGGGCATCAATTTTTTTACGGGGCATTTCTGCCTGTCCTTTTACATTGATACCGCGAACAGAACCACCGTTTTCAAGAGCACCGGTAAATACTCCAAATCCACAGCCTGCAACTACATCAGATACATCGTTCAGTTCCATGCCAAAACGGGTATCAGGCTTATCTGAACCAAAGCGATCCATAGCCTCCTGCCATGGCATTCTCTGAAGAGGAATCTGCACATCAAGGCCTATTGCCTCTTTGCAAACATACTGCATTAATCTTTCATTTACTTCAATAACATCATCTACATCCACGAAGGATAATTCCATGTCCACCTGAGTAAACTCAGGCTGTCTGTCCGCACGAAGATCCTCATCACGGAAACATTTTGCAAGCTGGAAGTAGCGGTCATATCCCGAGCACATCAAAAGCTGCTTGAAAATCTGGGGAGACTGGGGAAGTGCATAGAAATTACCGGGATGCACACGGCTTGGTACTAAATAATCTCTTGCACCTTCAGGTGTTGACTTGGTAAGCATAGGAGTCTCAATCTCCAAAAATCCTTCCTTAGTAAGGAAAGAGCGGATGGACGCCGCAATATCACTTCTAAGCATCAGATTACGCTGTAAGTCAGGTCTTCTAAGATCAAGATAACGATATTTTAAACGTAATTCTTCTTTAGTCTTGCTATCTGCTTCAATAGGGAATGGAGGTGTGTCAGCTTCGGAAAGAATGCGTGTCTCTTTTGCACGGATTTCAATATCTCCTGTTGCAAGATTCTCATTTACGGCACCTGCTCTTTTCTCAACAGTACCTACCACTGCCACTACAAATTCACTACGGAACTTCTCTGCTTTTGCAAAGTTCTCACTTCCGCAGTCGCTTTCTTCAAATATAACCTGCAATAAGCCGGAACGGTCACGTAAATCCACGAAGATAATTCCGCCTTTATTTCTCTGTTTTTGAACCCATCCCATTACGGTAACGGTCTGTCCTACATTTGCTGCTGAAAGCTCGCCACAACGATGACTACGCTTTAAGCCCTTCATTGACTCTGCCATTTATAAGCCTCCTGATTTTATATCTTGTCATTATATTTTTACTTTAACTAGTTTTTTAAAGCCTCGCGATAGAACTCCTTGAATTCCTGATAACCATCATTCATAAGCTGTTCTTTCTGGAACTTTTTATTTTTATTCATGCGTACAACAAGAACCTGTCTTCCGTCCTTACGCTCTGCCTGTGCCTGTGCAATAACATCACAAAGTCTCTCACCGCCCACACCTTTTTCAATAAGGTATGCAACCTTTGCAGGTGCACTGGGTACCTCAAATCCGCTTTCCAGTAAAAGAAGTACGATTCTCTCAAATCCGATGGAAAATCCACAAGCCGGAACATCATTTCCCGTAAATTTACCCACCATTTTATCGTATCTTCCACCGCCACCGCAGCTTCCTCCAAACTCGGGAATAGCAATTTCAAAAATGGTTCCGGTGTAATAAGACATACCACGAACCAATGTTGGGTCAAATACGATTTCAAAGTCTGCAGACTTTGTAGCGTCCACACTTTCAATAATTTCTTTTAGATTCTCATATACATCTGCATCCAGCACATCTTTAATCTGCTCAACAAGATATGAAAGGCTGTTTTCCGCCGTTTCCATTCCTGCAAAAAGTCCCATGTATTTTTCTACAGATTCTTCGGCAAAACCATGTGCCTTTAATTCTTCTGCAACGCCTTCTGCGCCTATTTTATCCATCTTATCCAGTGTAATAAATACGCTGTCATAAGATTCTTCGGCAAAACCACTGTAAGCAGCCATTGCCTTTAAGATTCGACGTTCATTGATACGAATCTGGAAATTCTTAAAACCAAGTTTTCCAAGCGTTGATGTAGTAGCCAGAATAAGTTCAATCTCAGCTAAGTTGGATGGCTCACCCAATATGTCAATATCACACTGCATGAACTGACGATAACGCCCTCTCTGAGGACGATCTGCTCTCCAAACATTACCCATCTGTAATGCCTTAAAAGGAGAAGGCAGTTCACTTGCATGATTGGAATAATATCTAACCAAAGGAACCGTAAGGTCATAGCGAAGACCGCCGTCAACCAAATCTGCTTCACTCTCTGCGGTCTCAAGATTCAACTTTTCACCACGTTTTAAAATCTTAAAAATCAGTTTCTCATTCTCGCCACCCTGCTTATTTGTCAGATTCGCAATGTTCTCCACACAGGGAGTCTCAATAGATGTGAAACCAAACTTACCATAATTCTCTTTAATAACACTTATAACATAATCTCTAATCTGCATCTCACGAGGCAAAATATCCTTCATGCCGGTTACGGGCTTTTTACTTAATGCCATAGTTTTATCCCTCCTAAACCTATCTTATCCGATTTTACACTGTTTTTAAGCGTATTTCAAGACAAAATGAAGAGAAATAAGCAGGTTGTTATCATATTTTCTCCACTTAAAACTCTAAACATTAATCTTTTAGTGAATACCCCAAGTTTTGCAAGAATATACATAAACAAAGGTTTTGGGAGCTTTTTATGTTAAAAAAACATCCTTTAATTGCAGGAACTGTCATTTTAACTGCAACAGGTTTTATTAGCCGCATAATCGGCTTTTTTTATCGTATTTATCTTTCACGGCTTTTCGGCGAAGAAGGTATGGGTATTTACCAATTATTAAGTCCTGTACTTGCTTTAAGTTTTTCCTTAACCGCAGCCGGAATCCAAACTGCCATTTCAAAATTTGTTGCCAGTGAAACATCAACCGGAGACTACCGGTACTCTCTTCGGGTATTACTTACAGGTCTTACCCTTTCCACATCGCTGTCTTTCATATGCATGTCCATCATTATCAAAGCATCTGAGC
Source organism: uncultured Lachnospiraceae bacterium (assembly GCA_964528145.1). Lineage (GTDB taxonomy): Bacteria > Bacillota > Clostridia > Lachnospirales > Lachnospiraceae > Acetatifactor. The sequence goes on from CAZGSF010000047.1 coordinate 9,433, forward strand.
AGATAGCCACAGGCTTTCTCTTAGAGCCCCGCACTGCCTCAATGCTTCGAATCGTTGCACTATCACTTCCTCTCGGGGCTGTTCATGCCTGTATTAACGGGTATTTCTATGGAATCAAAAAAGCCAACATACCTGCAATAGCCCAGCTGACGGAACAAATATGCCGTGTGGGCAGTGTATACCTGGTAACTATGATTAGCACCGCCAAAGGTACTTCTCCATCTATTAACGTTGCTGTCTTAGGTCTTGTAATCGGAGAAGGAATAGCAATGATATTTACCATCATTGCTGCCTACAAGCGTTTTACCGGAATTTGTGTAAATTCAGACATTGTTTCAAAGGATACGGCTTCAGGTAAATGCCAGGACAGTGCCACAGAATCTTATCCTTTTATTTTAAAAACGCTATTGTCCCTTGCCATTCCCCTTTCATTAAATCGCGTTATAATAAATTTTCTGCAAAGTATTGAAGCCATATATATTCCAAACAAATTACTGTCCTACGGTTACGATACACAAACCGCTTTGAGTGTATACGGTGTTTTAACCGGAATGGCTATGCCCGTTATTATGTTTCCCGGTGCCTTAACCAATTCCGTTTCCGTACTGCTTCTTCCCCTCGTTGCCGAGGCAGACGCTACCGGAAATAAGGATACCCTCAAAAGGGCAGTAAACAAAACCATACGCTACTCTTCGTTATTGGGAATCGGCTGTATGCTTGTTTTTTTGATAGGCGGCAAACCTGCCGGAATCTATTTGTTCGACAGTCCCCTTGCCGGTCATTTTATAATCACATTAAGCTTCATCTGTCCCTTTTTGTACCTAAGCTCCACATTATCAAGTATAATTAACGGTTTAGGCAAACCTAGCGCCGTATTTATAATCAATGTCATATCACTTCTAATCCGCCTTGCCTTTGTATTCTTTACAATTCCGCAGGTAGGTATAAGTGGCTATTTATGGGGAATTCTTGCAAGCCAGATTTTCACAGCCTGCGCATTTATTATTTTCCTGCGTAAAGCAAATCGTTCATTATAAAAAACAAATAAAAGCTCATCCTCTCGGATGAGCTTTTGCATATACATCTCTGATATGATTACGATTCAACGTAGCATAAATCTGTGTGGTTGATATATCTGAATGTCCAAGCATCTCCTGAACACTCTTCAAATCCGCACCATTCTCCACCAAATGCGCCGCAAATGAATGACGCATTGTATGAGGAGTAATATCTGCTGCTATACCGGCCTTCTTGGCATAGTATTTAATCAACTTCCAAAATCCCTGACGGCTCATAGGCTGCCCGGAACAATTCACAAATAAAGTATCATTATCTTCATCTGTAACCATTTCGGCTCTTGATGTTTCTAAATATTTAATCAATGCATTCCTTGCCTTATTACCAAAAGGAATTACCCTTTCCTTGTTAGAATCCTTACATTGGATAAAGCCCATCTGCATATTTACTTCCGATAATCTTAATGAAATAAGTTCCGATACCCTGATTCCTGTTGCATACAAAAGTTCAAGCATCGCCTTATCCCTAATCTCTTTAGCCGACTTCCCTGACGGCTGTTCAAGAAGAAGTTCAACTTCCTTCATGGTCATAATCTCAGGTGCCTTCTTCTCTATCTTAGGTGCCTTCAATTTCTCAGATACATCCTCATCAATCCGCTTTTCTTTATATAAAAACATATACAAAGCTTTAATGGACGCAATGTTCCTGGAAATCGTTGCCGGCTTAAATTGCTTCTTTTCCAAATAGAGTACATAGGAATTCAAATTAGTAGCCGTAACCTTTTCAAAATCATTAATCCCCTGCTCACTTAAAAAAGCACATAGTTTTGCCAGGTCTCTCTTATATGACAACTCTGTGTTCTCAGATGTCTTCTTCTCGTTATGTAAATAAGAAATAAACTCCCTTACTACGTACTCCATCAATGCACTAAGCCCTTCCTCTTAAGATTGCTTTATTATTATAAGCACAAATCCGAGGAAAAGCAATCTTAATTTTTGCCCACTTTTCGCATATTTTAGACGTTTTTCCGTCATTGCACAATATGTCGACCAATGTCAATTTAGCTTCTACCATATGTTGAAAAATATATGAAAAAATATTTTAAAAAATTTTTAATAATTTTGTTAAAAAAATCGGATTTACATAACTTTCCATAAAAATACCTATTATGACAACTAAAAATAAAACCACCAGATAGCCTCCCTGAACAAAAACAAATGTCTTTTTGCTTTTATACTTTTTGTCCTGTCCATTCCATATTTTTGCCGGGAAATACATGGTACAGCATATATTATAACACCAACAAAGCAACAGCCAGAATACCGGTACATATACAAGATATTGAGGCATAAATGCACCTATTAACAGCAAAATCCCTTTAAAACCATATCTTACGGATACAGTCGCCATAAAAGCGCCTCCCATAAATCCAAACCAGCACAAGGAACCATATACCATAACAAGCCCAAGATAGGTGGTAGCCCCCAACGCCAGACACACAAACAAAATAGTCCTTTGTTTCAATACATATGCAAAGAACCTGTCTGTATCAATTTGTGTATATTTAATCTGAAAGAGCATTTCTTCATCCAAAAAGCCTGTACCTGTTATAAAAATATCCTTCCATATGTTTATCAGAAAAACTCCAATAAAAAATCCGAACAGAAATACATATATAAAATGTATCCTCTGTTCGGAGGCGTATCTTTTGGTCAACTGCATATTATCTCCTACAATTATATCTCTCACTACTATATGTCCTAATTTGAGGAAATATAACTGTACCTTGAATTATACCATACCTGCCAATGCTTTATTTGCTCACATATTTGTGATAATAAGCCAGAATAGCACTTACTGTTTTAGAATCTTCTATGCTGCCGTCATAAATCTTATCAATCAAATCCTTCACATCCCAGGCTTCCACGTTAATAAACTCATCCTCATCCAGATTCTGACTGCTTTTCTCCAAATTATTTGCAACATATATATCTATTTTTTCATTACAAAATGCTACAGTTGTTCTGATAGATATAAGTGGCTCCAAAGGACTTACCGCTTTATAGCCGGTCTCTTCCTCCAATTCTCTTTCAGCCGCAATAATTGTAGGTTCGTCGGCTCCGTTGAGTCCGCCTGCCGGAAGTTCAAGCGTATACCGGTCCAATGCATTACGATACTGGCGCACCATTAACAATTTGCCGTCATTTCTAACTGCAACAACCGCCGCTGCACCCTTATGACCGATAAAATCCCATTTCACCACATTGCCGTTTGGAACCAAGACCGTATCCTTATAGAAATCAATAATCGTTCCCTTATATACCAATTCCCTGCTTAATCTTTTGAATTCGTCCATATATTACGCCTTCTGCTCCAATAATTTGTTAACGCTTACAAGTTTTACACACAATACAAACAAATCTGTGGCTGCCGCCATTTCATCCGGTGTGGGGAATGACGGTGCAATACGGATATTGCAATCCTTAGGATCCTTACCATAAGGAAAGGTAGCTCCTGCTCCGGTAAGCACAACACCTGCCTCTTTACATTTTGCAACAATTTCTTTTGCACAACCATCCATTGCATCAAATGCAATAAAATATCCACCTTTAGGGTGAACCCATGAACCGATTTCCAATCCGCCAAGCTCTTTTTCAAGTACCTCAAGTACCGCCTCAAACTTGGGGCGCAAAATATCTGCATGTTTCTTCATCTGTTCTTTTAAACCATCAATATTTTTATAGAAACGTGTATGTCTTAACTGATTAACTTTATCAAAACCAATGGTCTGAATAGTCATTGATTTCTTTATATCCGCAAGATTATTCTCAGAAGAAGCAACCGCTGCTATACCACCACCTGCAAAACTAACCTTTGAAGTGGATGCAAATTCATAAACCATATCAGGATTTCCTGCTTTTTCACACTCATCAAGAATATTAAGAATCTGATCCTGATCATCTTCATAAAGATGATGTATTGCATATGCATTATCCCAGTAAATTCTAAAATCCTTAGCTGCAGGTTTAAGGGCTGCGAAACGCTTAACAGTTTCATCAGAATATGAAATTCCCTGAGGATTGGAATACTTAGGTATGCACCAGATACCTTTTACCGCTTCATCTTCATTAACATATTTTTCAACCAAATCCATATCAGGACCGGTGGGAGTCATTGGAATATTTATCATTTCTATTCCAAAATGACCTGTTACGGCAAAATGTCTGTCATATCCGGGAACCGGACATAAAAATTTTATTTTATCAAGTTTACACCAAGGAGTATTACCGCAAACTCCCTGTGTCATTGAACGAGAAATAGAATCATACATAAGATTTAAACTGGAATTACCGCATACGATAACCTGTTCCGGCTTAACATCCATTACCGCTGCCATTAATCTTTTAGCTTCAGGTATACCATCCATTACACCATAGTTACGGCAGTCAATTCCCTCTTCTGTTTTCAAATCAGCTTCAGAATTTATTACATTTAATATTTCCATTCCGGTATCCAACTGAGTTGCTGATGGTTTGCCACGGGACATGTCAAGTTTTAAACCTTTACCCTTAGCATCCTCATAAGCTATAATAAGCTTGGACTGTAATGATTGAAGTTCTTCTTTTGTGAGTTCTTTGTACGCTTTCATTGATAACTATTCCTCTAATCTTTCTTAATTTTCAAAAAGATATATTTTATAATATATACTTACATTTCAAAATTGAATCATCGTATACAATCATACACTTTGTCTATTTTACTACAGAGATTATTATAGTACAAGCCCAAATTTACAAAAAAAGTGGAAATTGCAATTTGCAACTTCCACTTTAATTACATTTACTACTCGTGTACGTTTAAAGTAATACTATTACTTCGCGTAGTCTATTACTCGAGATTCTCTGATAACATTGACCTTAATCTGTCCGGGATA
>CAZGSF010000048.1:0-14205 GCA_964528145.1 uncultured Lachnospiraceae bacterium
TGCTGAGTACTCTGAATACTGCCTTTACGCCTTTTTATATCGCGCATTGACGCCATAATCTCACCTGTTCCTTTTCTACGGTTTATGCGTTAAATTCTGCTTTAAATTCTTCGATTGCTTTCTTCAAGGTCTCTTCAGTTGCATCTGAAATTACTTTTTCATCTGCGATTGCTTTAGGAACCTCAGGATATTTTGTATCCAGGAATTCAAAGAACTCTTTCTCAAAGCGGATAACATCTTCTACTTCAACATCAAGTAAATACTTGTTGGTTGCTACATAGATGATAATAACCTGATACTGTACCGGCATGGGCTGGTACTGAGGCTGCTTTAAGATTTCTTTAATACGTTCACCCTGTGCAAGCTTCTCTTTGGTATCAGCATCAAGCTCAGAACCAAACTGTGAGAATGCTGCCAGCTCACGATACTGTGCCAATTCCACACGGATAGGTGCCGCAATCTTCTTCATCGCTTTAATCTGCGCGGAACCTCCTACTCGTGATACGGAAAGACCTGCATTAACAGCGGGCCGGAAACCTGCGTTAAACATTTCTGTTTCAAGATAAATCTGTCCGTCTGTAATAGAGATAACGTTTGTAGGGATGTACGCTGATACGTCGCCTGCCTGTGTCTCAATAATAGGAAGTGCTGTTAAAGAACCTCCGCCGTATTCTTCACTCATTCTCGCTGCACGCTCCAAAAGTCTGGAATGCAGATAGAAAACGTCACCGGGATAAGCTTCACGTCCGGGTGGTCTTCTAAGAAGTAAGGATAGTGTACGGTAGGCAGTTGCATGCTTACTCAAATCATCATAAACAACTAAAACGTCTTCTCCGTTCTCCATCCACTCTTCACCGATTGCACAACCGGAATAAGGAGCAATGTACTGTAAGGGAGCCATTTCACTGGCAGTAGAAGCAACGATGGTAGTATAAGCCATTGCACCGTACTCTTCCAGAGTCTTAACAATGCTTGCTACAGTGGAAGCCTTCTGGCCGATAGCCACGTAGATACATTTAACATTCTGTCCCTTCTGGTTAATAATTGTATCAATTGCAATTGCGGTTTTACCTGTCTGACGGTCACCGATGATTAACTCACGCTGACCTCTTCCGATGGGAACCATGGAGTCAATCGCTTTAATACCTGTCTGAAGCGGTGTATCAACTGATTTACGTGTGATAACACCGGACGCTACTCTTTCTATTTTACGGAATTTATCGGTCTGAATAGGACCTTTTCCGTCAATCGGCTGACCAAGTGCATTAACTACACGTCCGAGCATTGCATCACCTACAGGAACCTCAACAACTCGACCGGTGGTCTTTACGATATCACCTTCGTTGATGTTCTTGGCATTACCAAGCAAAACTGCACCAACATTATCTTCCTCAAGATTAAGTACCATACCGTAAACTTCACCGGGGAACTCAAGAAGTTCACCCTGCATTGCATTCTCAAGGCCGTGTACACGCGCGATACCGTCTGCCACCTGGATAACTGTACCCACATCGGATACTTCCAAGGTGTCAGCGTATCTCTTAATCTGTTCCTTAATCACCGAACTTATTTCTTCTGGTCTTAAATTCATGGAACTGTACGCACCTTTCTTTTATTGTCCGGGTACACCCGGCTATTCTTATTGTTAACAGTTACAAATTAACCAATCTGAATCTTATATAACTGTTTTTTAATCTCCGAAAGCTTTGTCTTAATGCTTGAATCAACTACGCGGTCTTTAATGCGGATAATCATTCCGCCAATAAGACTTTCATCTGTATCAAAAACAATTTCCATCTCATTGTACTTTGTAGTGGAAAGCAATTTTTCCTTAACCTGTGCTTTCTGAATCTCATTTAACGTAACTGCTGTCGTTACATAAGCGGTTCCGATGCCTTTTTCTTCTTTTACCCTGCTGATAAAATACTTTAAAATTGCATCTAACTCTTTATAACGTTCCTTGGAAATTATCAATGTGAGAAAACCTGTTACCTCATCACTTACGCGACCTTTAAAAACACTCTCAACCACCTGGATTTTCTCCTCTTTGGAAATCTTAGGATGGTTTAATAATTTATAAAAATTCGCATTCTGGGCAAGGGCTTCAAGCACTCCATTAACCTCATCCATGAAAACGTCCGTTTTCTTTTCTTCGACAGCCAGCTCAAATAACGCTTCTCCATATGTCTTTGAAATTAGCTTAGCCATGTGCTGTCACCTATTTCCTTTAATGTTTCCTCAATAAGACTGTTCTGAATATTTGTGTCTATTGATGCAGACACAACCTTACCCGCCATAACAGATGCCACAGAAATCATTTCTTTCTTAACATCATCTGCCATTTTCTTCTTCTCAAGTTCAGCCTCAACTTTTGCTCTCTCAATAATTCTTGCAGCTTCTTCTTTTGCAGCAGCCACAATCTGGTTCTCATTGTTAAGAGCTTTCTTACGTGCCTCACTTAAGATTTCCTGAACCTCTTTATCGGCTTCTTTCAATTTAGCTTCATATTCTTCTCTTAAAGCCTGAGCCTTTTCCATGTCAGATGCTGCACTGTCTAACTCATCTTTAATCTTCTCCTGTCTTGAAAGCATCATATTACGAGCCGGATTAAACAGGAAATAAGACATAGCCAAAAACAGTACAAATACCGCGATCATGGTAAGCACTGCATCTGCCATAAGCTGGAAGTCCAAATCGAAAAGTCTGGGTTCCATCTGGGCGGTCAGAACCATCAAATTCGTATTTAGTAACGTGTTCAACTGATCGCCTCCTTTCTGTATTTTTTGAAGGCAATTCTTATACTAAAGGTTTTACGAATAATAACAGGAAAGCAATAAGAAGACCGTAAAGACCTGTGGTCTCTGCAACTGCCTGTCCTAAAAGCATGGTAGAAGTAATTGCTGATTTAGCGCCGGGATTACGTCCTACTGCTGCTGCAGCATGTCCTGCTGCAATACCCTGACCTACACCGGGTCCGATACCGGCGATAACTGCAAGACCGGCACCAATTGCTGAACATCCTAAGATAAAGTTTTCATTAAATTCCATTTTGTTTTCCTCCTGAAATATTTTAATTCATTTTGTTTTTATGAAATTGTCTGCTATTCCTCACCGATTGCACTGCTTATATACGTCATAGTCAGCATACAGAATACATAAGTTTGAATAGCGCCTGAGAACAGGTCGAAATAAACGTGCAATGCCGCAGGCCATGCCAAAGCTGCTACTTTAAGCAATCCATATACCAGAGCCATCATAACGGTTCCGGACAGAATATTTGCAAACAAACGCAATGACAACGAAATGGGTACTGCAAAATCACCAATCAGGTTAATGGGCAGCCAAATCGGTAACCATGGCGGCAGTGGCGAACACTTATCTATCCATATGGATTTCAGACTATTGTGTTTAAACTGATTAAAGTTAACAATCAGAAATGTTAACACACCCAGCGGTAATGTTACACCATAATCCGCAGTTGGGGGTCTGAGTCCCAAAAGACCTGAGAAGTTACAAATCAGGATAAAAATAAATACGGTTCCTATATAATTAAGGAACTTCGGAGCATTTTTACCCATGGTTCCACGCACCATATTATCCAACAGTTCTACAATCATCTCTGCCACATTCTGTAATCCGCCGGGAACCTCCGTAGCCTTCTTCATAGCCCGGTTCGCAGCAATGGCAAATCCGATTAGCACCAGCATGATAATTAATATGCATATGTGCGTTGTTGTTATCCACACAGGATGTCCAAAGAAATTATATTGGAATACACCATGTATCATAAAATCAATCTCAGAATCTGCGGATAACAAAATTCCATATCCCATATATTCACCTCCTTCATAATAAACTTAGTGAATCTTAAAAATATAAAACTCAGAAAGTGTTTGCATCATCCCATCCAAACATTTTCTTAAACGCTTTATGAGTAATCGGCTGAAAATAAGCCGCTACTTTCAACATTAAAATACCTGCAAATGCCGATAACGGACTCCCGAAATCAAGCACCGCCAATGCTACATATGCAATCGTAACAATTACATATCTTATAATATTTGACTTGGCAAGATACTGGCTTGCACCCTCTCCCAAATCAAGCCCCCTGTCAAGACCACGCCACATGTGCCATGCCATAAACAAGGATATCACTATTCCATACCACCATCCAATGGTAAAATATGCCTTACGCTCTACAAAAAATACAACTGCTTGTCCGACAAGCCCCGCAAGCCCTATTCCTGCCCACAGTTCCAATAAAGTATGGTTAAATTTGTTTGTTATTCCTGTGTCCGGCATGCCTGTCATCACCACTTTTATCTTCATAAATTTTCTTGGCAAAAATAAAAATATTCCTAAAACCTGCAACTGCTCCTATAAAAAACAGTATAACCACCCAGAATGATGTACCTGCCTTTTTATCAATAAAAGCTCCCAAAAAGGAACATAGAGCAATAGGCACCAGCATGTTAATGCTAAACTGTGTAATCAGCGTCAAAGACCTCAAAACACTTCTATCGTATTTCATATCTGCCCTCCGTCATAATACACCTATGTTAGATTATACTTAAAAACATTGATATTGTCTAGCAAAATCCACACTTTTTACGCAAATGTTTTGTTCAAATTCACGTTGACTTTTATCCCTCAAAATAGTACTATTTTCTCATATTCACAGATTATTTTTCATCATAAAGGAAGTTTTTCGTAACCTGTAATCATACCTCACAGAAAGGTACGGTATGCCTATGAAGACACCCGAACTTTACCGCAAACGCCTGATTCCGGAACAAAACATTCCATTAAAGGATGATACAATTCTTTTTTTTAATGACAAAATAATTGTAACCAAATGGAATACAATTAATCCCAAAACAGAATTTAATCACGGAACTTCCTGCTATTTTCTTGAGGAAGGAATTAAGGTGAGCAAATTTTACAAAGCTGACAACTCACTTTTATATTGGTATTGCGACATCGTGGACTATGAATATAATGATGACCTAAACCGCCTGACCGTAACCGATTTGCTTGCTGATGTTATAATTTATCCCGACACCACCGTAAAGGTTGTTGATTTGGATGAAATGGCAGATGCGTTAGGACAAGGGATTATCTCCCCGCAACTGTTACAGCAGGGATTATATCGTCTAAATAATTTACTGACAAAAATTTATAACAAAAGTTTTGAAGGAATGCAGAATGCATTGGAACTTCACGAAAAAAATCTGTAAGCGTGCTTAACGCCTACAGATTTTTTATTAATAAAATACATGTCCACCTATATTAATTCCTTCAAGTCCCGGTATGGGGGTCCTAAAATAAACGCATCCGCCCACATTGGTATAACCGGCCATCGCCTCATCTGCAGCACGGTAACATGACGCTGTCGCCTTATTCTGGGCAAGTGCAAGAGCAAGTCGTCCGCTTGCCACCGGTGAAAACTGTTTATTGGCATATATAACTCCCACTACAGTATCCGGGAACACCGAACTTAAAACCCTGTTAATTACTACTGCACCAACGGCAACCTGACCCTCGTAGGGTTCTCCTCCTGCCTCGCAGTAAATCAGATTTGCAAGAAGGTATCTGTCGCCTTCTTCAAAAACGATATCTGATATATCACGTCTTGTAGAATTTGCCGCAAGCTGGGACAGGCGTTTTTCCTCTGCCAGTTTCTTCTGCAGATACTGTATATCCTCTTCCTTTTTCTTCATTTCAGCTTCATATGCCAACGCCGCTTCTTCTGCGTCGGTTATCTGTTCGGAATATTCGGATATATCACTCTGTGTACGATTTACAAGACTTGTAACCTTACTTTTTTCTGTTTCCACTTCCGCCTTCAGGGCATCCAGTTCTATTTTTTCAGCAATCTGCTTCTCCTGGAGCTCCTGTATGGAATTACGGACTTCCTTATACTCTTCCAGTTTACTTCTGTCATATTCGGTAAGTTCTTCTATGTACTCCGCCGCATTAATCATATCCGCAAAGCTTCCGGCATTGAGAAACATCTCCATATATGCATTATTTCCGCGCTCATACATAAATTGAATCCTGACTTTCATGGATTCGTACTGACCGTCTGCCTGCATAATTGCTTCGTTCAAAAGCCCCGTGGTAACTTCTATTTCATCCACTTTGGCATCTATCTGATTTTCCAACTCTTCCAGTCTTTCACTTATTTTAGCCAGGTCTCCGTTAAGGGCACCCAGTACCCCCTGCAGCGTTTTCCGTTCTTCCTTCAAGCCTTCAAGATTTTCATTATTTTCATCAATCTGCTGCTGGAGTTCTTCCTTTTCTTCCTGTGCCTGGTCAAGCTTTTCCTGGGTGGAGGTAGCATAAGCGATTCCGGGAAAGGCACATACAAAAAGCACCATTACCATTAATAATGATATCTTGATTTTGCATATTTGTGTCATTCCCTCACCGCCTTCCTTTGTACTTACATTTTTAATACTATTTCTCGCCCCGTTTTCTGATACTGGTAGTACCTTACTCCTGCCGCATCAAGCATTCTTTTCGATGCTCTGGTGCCGGGGGTATTTGCATATTTGTCACTGTCATATACAATCGTCCTTATTCCTGACTGGATAATTGCCTTCGCACATTCATTGCACGGGAACAATGATACATAAATCTTAGCCCCCTCCAATGAACCGCCACGATAATTTAATATGGCATTAAGCTCACTATGGGTTACAAAGGGATACTTTGTATCAAGCTCATCCCCCTCTCTTTCCCAAGGAAAATCATCATCTGAACAGCCTCTTGGGAAACCATTGTACCCCATGGAAAGAATTTTATTATCATCGCTTACAATGCACGCCCCCACCTGAGTGTTAGGGTCTTTCGAACGCATCCCCGCCAAATGGGAAACTCCCATAAAATACTCATCCCACGTAATATAATCCTGTCTCTTCATAAACATGCCCACCTTTACTTTGTACCGAAAATTCTGTCACCGGCATCGCCAAGTCCCGGCACAATATATCCGTGGTCATTAAGTTTCTCATCCAATGCGCCTACATACATATCAACATCCGGATGTGCTTCTTCCATTGCTTTAATTCCTTCCGGTGCCGCAATAATACACATGAAATGTATGTTTTTGCAGCCTTTATCCTTTAACATCTGGATTGCCGCCACAGATGAACCACCTGTTGCAAGCATGGGGTCAACAACAAAAACTTCTCTTTCGGCACAATCAGCCGGCAGCTTGCAGTAATATTCCACAGGCTGCAATGTTTCAGGATCACGATATAATCCGATGTGTCCTACCTTTGCTGCCGGAATCATTGAAAGCATGCCATCCACCATTCCAAGTCCCGCTCTGAGAATAGGCACTATCGCCATCTTTTTCCCTTTCAATTCCTTTACTGTGGTCTTACAGATAGGTGTATCAATCTCCACATCAGCAAGCTTTAACCCTCTGGTTGCCTCATAACATATCAACATTGCAATCTCACTGATAGTCTGACGAAAATCCTTGGTTCCGGTATCGGTTCTTCTGATGTAACCTATTTTGTGCTGAATCAGGGGATGATCCATAATCACTACTTTTGCCATAATTTAACCCTCCGTATATTTATACCTTCTCTTTTGCTACTCAAACTAAGCTTCTATCATATCTACGCGTTTCTGATGTCTTTCCGCGCCGGAAAATTCAGTATCCAGGAATGTATCAACAATGCTCATTGCAAGATTCTCTCCTACAATTCCCGCACCCATCGCAAGCATATTTGCATCATTATGCTCCCTGGTCATACGTGCGGTCAGAGTATCGGCGCAAAGGGCACAACGCACGCCTTTTACCTTGTTTGCAGTAATTGATATGCCGATTCCCGTGGTACAAATTACAATTCCCTTATCACATTCCCCGTCCGCTACAGCCTGCGCTGCCGCTTTTCCGAAAACAGGATAATCGCAGGAATTTTTATCAAAACATCCCTTATCCACACATTCAATATTTCTCTCTGCCAAATGCTTTTTCACTGCTTCCTTAAGATCAAATCCGCCGTGGTCACTTCCTATTGAAACCTTCATAATCTACCTCCCAAATTTAGTTTATACTTTTATAACTTTATGACCTGCTGCCTTAAGCAACCGGTTCATTATAGCCTGTCCAATTCCTTTACGTTCAAAGGATTCAGAAAAAATCACCGTTACATTTTCATCATCAAATTCCCTGAGAACCTTATAAAGTTCCCTTGCCACCGTTTCTTCTTCATCACGGTTACCCACACTTTTGATAATGCCGGACTGATATTTTGAAACCGTTGAATCGGTGCCTATAATTCCCACCTTTTCTCCGTTTGTTTCATATTCTGCCGTTCTTTCGTTAATGTAGGTGACAACACTGTCAGTTATCCCTTCCACAATTGTCAAATCACCCTTAGGTGCATAATGGCGGTATTTCATTCCGGGAGCCTTAGGTGCCTGTCCCGAATCATTGGACAGCATAGTCTTATCAGCCTCAACCTGTCCAAGCACTGAGCCAAGCATTTCCTGCGTAATATATCCGGGGCGCAAAATTACAGGGATTTCTTCCGTCAGGTCAACTATTGTAGATTCCAGGCCAATACCTACCTGGCCTCCATCCAGAATCATCTCGATTCTGCCATTCATATCCTCTGCCACATACTGCGCGAGGGTAGGGCTTGGTTTCCCTGAAATATTGGCACTGGGTGCCGCCACATATCCGCCTGCTGCCCTGATAAACGAAAGAGCAATCTCATTATCAGGCATTCGAACAGCCACCGTATCAAGTCCGCCGGTAGTCGTTTTAGGCACCTCATCTGATTTTTCAAGAATCATGGTAAGGGGTCCCGGCCAATACACCTCTGCCAGTCTGCGTGCCGCTTCCGGTACATTTTTTACAATTTTATAAATATCCTCAAAATCCGCTATGTGAACTATAAGAGGATTATCTGACGGTCTGCCCTTGGCTTCATATATTTTGCCGGACGACCTGGGATTTAGGGCATCTCCTCCAAGACCGTAAACTGTTTCCGTGGGAAACGCCACAAGACCGCCGTTTTTTATAATATCACCGGCCTTAGCAATCAATGCCTCGTCTATACTATTCTCATCAATTTTAATAAGTTTTGTTTCCATAAAAACAGCCTCACTTTTAGGGACAAACCCACTTTGACCATTATAACATACTCTTTTAATTTTATCACCTTAAAATATTTCCACGCTCTCCAAATCAGACCAGTATTCGTACCAATCCACATTGTTCTCCTCTGCCTTTCTTTGCAATTCCGAACCAATTTCCAATCTTCGAATATCGTCAAGATTTATATAAGTCTCGGGCTCAGTGTAAATACTTTCTTGTCGTCCACCTATACATAATCTTTGCAGTGTATCATAGTCCGAAATTTCAAGTATTTCATCCGAATAATTCATCAAATTCCAACACTTCATTTACAGCCTCAGCAATTTTATCAATTTGACCATATTCCTCATGAATTATCAGATACTCATAGTATTCAACATTTTCTGATGTAACATTTTTGCCCCGATAATATATGTCATCATCATCTTACTCGCATTCCTGTATACATTATAATTTATCAGAACCTGCCAGGTACCTCAATATTCCCATATGTACCGCCCAGGCAACCTTTTCCTGATATTCTTCCGTGGTTAATTTCTCCGCTTCCTCATAATTAGAAAGAAAACCACATTCTACAATTACTATAGGCGTATCGGTCTTTTTAAGCAAGTAGTAACTGTCATTTGCCTTTGATACACGGGTATTGTCAGGGTCAGCCATTGTAATAAGACATTCCTGTAAAATATCTGCCAGATTTTTCCCCTCTACACTGTTTGTATAGTAGAAAACCTGGGCACCTTTCACATACTCCTCAGGATAACTGTTTTGATGAATGCTTACAGTAATAACAGGTTTTGCTTCATCTATTATTTCAATCCGGCGTTTCATGTCCTGAACCTTTTTGTTGGAAGCATCCGCATCATAAAGTCCCCCTTCGTCTTCCCTTGTCATTACAACCTCTATATCCTGAGCTTCCAAAAGTGCTTGTAACCGCTTTGCAATCTTTAGATTAATATCTTTTTCAAGCGCACCATTAATACCTACTTTTCCCGGATCATCCCCGCCGTGTCCCGCATCAATTACCACGCAAATTTTGTCGTTTTTCGTTTCCGCCACTCCTGTTGCCACATATCTTGCAGCCTCTCTTCCCAATGCAAAAGCACAACACAAAATAAGCACTCCCATGACGCAGCTCAGTATCCGTTCCTTATAAAAAATAATTCCCTTAATTTTTTCTTTCATATATAATCCGAATGCTTTTTAACATATCTATGACAAAACAAAGGATTTTATGAAATTTAAAGGGCACCTCACAACCGGGTGCCCTTTAAAAATATTATACTATTTAAGATAATCGTTTATTACATCCCATACTGCCGGGTCTTCATAGCCCAATCTCCATACAGCCACGCCACCCAAATTGTAATTTTTCATAACGTTAAGCTTTACCTGTATTGACTCCAAATCCTCCAACCAAATCTGGTAAAAAGTACCGCCACTGTTGATTTCCACATAATTCTGACAAGTCTCATCATCCCATGTAGGTTTTGCACCCAATTGCGAAATAAGGTCAGCCTGATTAACCATTGTCACATAATCATCCGTAACCTCTGTGCCTGCCGTTCTCCACAGAATTGTATACAAAGGAAGTCCGTTCATAACTTTGCCCGAAGGTACTTCACTTGTCATAGTCTCAATTCCGTGACGTACATAATCAATCGAAGCTACACTTCCAACATCATTGGAACCGTGCCAATGCTCGTCATAACCCATTATAATAACATAATCAACAAGCTCTCCCTGCTCTGCCCTGTCATAAAAATTATTAAAGTTGAACGGAACATAGGTATCCACCGAAAGCACAATATTATTCAAACGGCACTGTATGGACAATTCACGTATAAACTGAAGATAATGTATTCCACTGTCAACACCTATGGTTTCAAAATCAATATTAATACCATCCATTCCGCAATCAAGCGCTGCTTTAACAAGACCATTCACCAGATAATTACGCTTTGTGGTTGAAGATAATATGGAATACAAATCCACACTATAACTGAAATCATCCACAAGCCCCCATACTTCCAAGCCAAGTTCATGGGCACGTTTTACATACCCTGACGTTGCAAAGCTTGTGAAATTACCTTCATTATCGCTTAATTTAAACCATGTAGGTGAAACTACATTTAAGCCTTTTGTCTGCTGTACCGTGGAATCAAGGGTATCATTTCCCAAAACTCCGCCTATCACATGCCATCCCAGGCTGATTTTATGTTCTCTGGTCAGGGAAGTGTATTCAGGCTCCGCATAATCAGTCACGGGTATTGGCATCTCGGTAGTAACCTCTGACAACCGCTTGTTTTCCACATAACCGATGAAACCGTCAAGGGTTTTAACCTCACACCACGTTTCCATTTCTTCAAGTACAATTAATTTCTCACCGGCAGGAACATCCTTAAGTATAGGACTTTTCACGCCTCCACGATAACGCACCGCCGTATCCTTTG
Organism: uncultured Lachnospiraceae bacterium; assembly: GCA_964528145.1. Taxonomy (GTDB): domain Bacteria; phylum Bacillota; class Clostridia; order Lachnospirales; family Lachnospiraceae; genus Acetatifactor. Next base: position 11,572 of record CAZGSF010000048.1, read on the forward strand.
CAACCGTTGCTACTTTTCTCTCATTCCATTCAGTATAAATCTGCATACGGTTAGGTTCAGTGAATGCTTCATATGAATAGTTTGTATACTGCTTTATATAATCCGCAGCCACATAAAGAATTGTATCCGTTCCATCCTCTGCACTTTCAGATGACACTTCTCTCACAAAAGATATCTTATAACCTGCATCAGCCATTGCGCCGTCAACACTATATGATGTCTCTCCCACTACCGACTTAATCACCTGTGTGGGTGTTGTAAATATAAGAAGTCCTTCATTCTCATCCCAATAAAATTTGGTATTCAGATATTTATGGACAGTTGCCAAATCAAAATAATACACGCCATCTGCAATAACCGCTTTTTCTTCGACCATTGCATCCTGTAATATAATGGGCACCTCTTCCTCGCTATATATAGTAAAATATTCGTATAAATCTGCCCGTTCGTCGGAATAAGAATACTTATCCAAAATCCGACCACCAAAGGCAATTGCCGCAATCAACACAATAAGGACGATTGCAGTTAATGCCGGAATAAATTTTTTCATCGCGCATTTCCTCCTAATCGTCCCTATTATAACAAACTATTTACGTATCGTCATTAAAAAAATAGAATTCAACTTAAGTTTAAGTTTATTTTGCCGCCGACAGGCGCAGAGAGTTGTCCGATGCAAACATATACGTTCCGTCAACACAGAGGGGCTTCCGTTTGTAGTAACAAAAATATTTTGCACATATTTATCGGCTCACACCCATGGCTGCAAAAAATCCAAAAGAAAGTATCAATCCATGATATAAATTTTTGTTAAATTCCCATTTAAAATGGCATACTTAATAATAGTAAAAAAGATGCTCCGTGCTACACGCAAAAAAACAAATTATCAAACCTAAAACTTTCCTGAATGAATTATAATGTGAATAAGCTAAAAAGTTGGAAAATTATAAGAAATCCCGAACAGACACATAAGCCTGTAAGACATCACCAATACTATCCATAACGTATTGGTAACAAGAAAACAATTACATGTTTCTTTTTTTGTTCTTTAATGATAAAATAAGAATATAAACAGCGTGCCTCCTTTCCGGTGCATACTGCAGGAGACATCTTTTTATGCATTATAACCAAATTTTTACAATAAATCAAGTGTTTTTTACCTTGAAATTTGTTAAAAAAGTCTAAACTCCCTTCAATTCCTATTGACTAACGTTTAATATAAGTATAATATACTTTTTGCGTTGGCGGAGTTTATACTTTCGGTAACATTTCATTTGATTATACAGTATCTTAATATCGTAAGGATGTGATAACATGAAAATAGAAAAAGTTAATGATAACCAGATTCGCTGTACCCTTACAAGAGAGGATTTGGCAACAAGAGAACTTAAGATTAGTGAACTCGCATACGGCACGGAAAAGGCGAAGAACTTATTCCGCGATATGATGCAACAGGCATCGTTTGAGTTCGGCTTTGAAGCGGAGGATATCCCTCTAATGATAGAAGCAATTCCATTGAATTCCGAATGCATTGTTCTTATCATAACTAAAGTTGAAGACCCCGAGGAACTGGACACACGTTTTTCAAAATTTGCCCCCTCGGTTCACGATGACGGTGACGATATCGACGATGTAATCAGCAGTCTGGCCGACGGTGCCGACGACGTCCTTGATTTATTTAAAAAACTTCATGCCAGTCGCATTCAGGACTCAGGCGAGCAGGATACCGCTCTTACTGCTTCTACCGATAACATGGAAGCTTCCGTTGTAAAAAAAGCGGCTACCGCTGCAAAATCCGAGAATATGATGCGCATATTTGAGTTTACTTCATTAAATCTTTTAATTAAGGTCGCGCACCTTCTTGCAGACTCCTATGACGCAGATAACACTCTTTACAAAGATGATAAGACGGGTAATTATATTCTTCTTATTAATCAGAACAGTCATACCGCCGAGGAATTCGCAAAAGTATGCAATTTCTTATCAGAATACGGCAATGTGCAGCGTACACTTCCCTCCAGTGATTCATATCTGGAGGAACACTACACTATCATAACTGCCGGCAATGCCCTTCAGGCACTGGCAAATATTTAAAAATAAAAAGGACTGCAGAGTTTGCAGTCCTTTTTTGATGCGTATATTAAGCACACGAAAATTACAGCGCATTAATCTTTGCCATCAAATCCTCAATATCCATTCCGTGCACCATTGCTGCCTCTTCCAACGTTTCACCCTGGGCAGAAGGGCATCCGAGGCAATGCATTCCTGCTTCCATAAGTACAGGTGCTACCGCCGGAGTAGTTCTTAATATTTCACCAATTGTCATATCTTTGCTTATATTTGCCATTTTTATATTCCTCCTATGTTGTCTAAAATTTATATAACATGTCCCTTATCCGAACACTGCCTTATCAGTATAATACTTTGCCCCGATTCTTGCAAGATATTCCATTCAACCTCTTTTATTAAAAATTTGTGAACACATTGTAAAATAAGGCTTTTGTACCTAAAAAAGTACACTTCCGTGCTTGACTGTGGAAATTGATAATCTTATAATTAGACCATAAGAGTTAGGTTATAAAGAACTTATAAATTTCACTAATTCAATACAAATAGGAGGCAATTCAAAATGAGACC
>CAZGSF010000049.1:0-14024 GCA_964528145.1 uncultured Lachnospiraceae bacterium
AAATGAATTAGTTGTGTTGCTTTCGTGAACCCCGGAACGCTTAAAGGCATCCCAACCGTAAAAAAAGTGGATAGTCAGACTATCCACTTACAATTCCATTACGCACAGTATGTCACTATGTACTCTACTGCATGCTTTCCGGCCATGCCGGTGAACTTTGTAAACACTTACGAGCCCCATCGCTGTAAGGTGAGAGTGGATACTCTGCTTTCTTTTCACGTTTCACACGCTTAAATAGGATACCATGCTTTTATATTGATGTCAACTGTTAATTTTAAATTTTGCATTGCAATATTTATGTAAACCCCTATTCCCTTAAAAATAAATATCCCCACACCCTAAGGCATGAGGATATTCATTTTTGCCGTTATTCCTAAAAAATTTACGCCTCTTTAAATGTTGCGCAGGCAGTTTCTTCGCAATCGCAGGCACCGCAGCCTTTAATATCAACATGTTCTGCCACGCATTTGTAATTGCTGTTATAAACGCATTTTACCGCCTCGCAGTCAATGCTGATAGTACGGCTGGGATGTTCTGTAGCACTGGTGTAAGAATCCTCTTTACGCTGTGCAAAGCTGTCACAACAGGTTTCATCGCTTTTGTTTGCGTGTTTTCCGCCTACCATAATATCACCCTTGCAGCAATATTTATCCTTGTTATAGAGACAATTTTCTACTGTACAATCAAGCTGAGCCATTTCCATACCTCCTGTATTTTTAAAATCTTGTTACAGTCTTAGTATTTCCATGGCTCAAATTTTAATTCAAATTTATTTTTTTTCTTCTTCGACCTCTACCTTGCGGATTTCTTTTGTACGAATCTCCTTGCAAATCTGGTCAATGAAATCTGCCAACGGTTTCTGACCCTCGTCTCCGGCAAAACGGCTTCTTACAGACACAAGTCCTGCTTCCGCCTCTTTCTCGCCCACTACAAGCATGTAAGGAACTTTTGCAAGTCTTGTCTCACGAATTTTATAACCGATTTTTTCAGAGCGGTTATCTATTGTAACAAGAACACCGTTTTTCTTCAATTCCTTTTCTACCTCTGCTGCATAATCAGCATATTTTTCGGAAATAGGAAGAATACGAACCTGTTCAGGACAAAGCCATGTAGGGAATTTACCTTCATATTTTTCAATTAACCATGCAAGAGTTCTCTCGTAGCAGCCCATTGAGGTTCTGTGAATAATGTAAGGACGTACCTTGTCTCCGTTCTGGTCGATATAGTACATATCAAACTGCTCTGCAATCAGGGCATCCCACTGAATGGTAATCATGGTGTCCTCTTTGCCATACACATTCTTCGCCTGAATATCTACCTTAGGACCATAGAATGCTGCTTCGCCTTCTGCCTCGTAGAAAGGAATCTCCAACTCCTGTAAAATCTGACGGATGCTTCCCTGGGTTTCTTCCCATACGCTCTCATCACCGATATATTTTTCCTTGTTATTAGGGTCCCATTTGGAAAGACGATAGGTTACGTCATCGCCAACGCCTAATGTCTCAAGACAATGTTTTGCAAGTGCAAGACAGCCCTTGAACTCATCAACCATCTGGTCCGGTCTCACCACAAGATGTCCTTCGGAAATGGTAAACTGACGCACACGGGTAAGTCCGTGCATCTCGCCGGAATCTTCATTTCTGAAAAGTGTAGAGGTCTCGCCGTAACGAATCGGCAAATCTCTGTATGAATGCTGTGTTGCCTTATATACATAGTACTGGAAAGGACAAGTCATGGGACGGAGCGCAAAAACCTCTTTATCCTTTTCTTCGTCGCCCAATACAAACATACCTTCCTTGTAATGTCCCCAGTGACCGGAAATCTTATACAAATCGCTCTTTGCCATCAGAGGAGTCTTGGTACGCACATAACCCCATTCTTCCTCCAAGTCCTCAATCCATCTTTGCATGGTCTGTATCATTTTGCAGCCCTTCGGCATAAGAAGAGGAAGTCCCTGTCCGATAACATCAACAGTTGTGAAAAGTTCCATTTCACGGCCAAGTTTATTATGGTCGCGGGTTTTGATATTCTCTAAATACTCCAGGTACTCAGCAAGTTCTTCTTTTTTATTAAAAGCAGTACCATAAATACGCTGAAGCATAGCATTTTCAGATTTACCACGCCAGTAAGCACCTGATGAAGAAGTCAGTTTAAATGCTTTAATTCCCTTGGTACTCATAAGGTGAGGTCCCGCACAAAGGTCTACAAATTCACCCTGGCTGTAGAAAGAAATCTCTGCATCTTCGGGAAGGTCACGAATAAGTTCAACCTTGTAAGGCTCATTTTTCTCTTCCATGAATTTGATTGCTTCTTCTCTGGGAAGAGTAAACTTCTCCAATTTGTTACCTTCTTTGATGATTTTCTTCATCTCAGCCTCAATCTTATCAAGGTCTTCTCTTGAAAAAGATTCATGTTCAAAATCATAGTAATATCCTGTATCTATGCTGGGACCGATAGCAAGCTTTGCTTCCGGGAAAATGCGTTTCACAGCTTCGGCAAGCACATGGGATGTGGTATGTCTAACCACACGTAATCCTTCTTTATCATTGGCTGTGAGAATATTCAATTCACAGTCTGCATCAAGCACAGTTCTGAGGTCAACAACCTCACCGTTTACCTCGCCTGCACAGGCAACTCTTGCAAGACCTTCACTGATATCTGCTGCGATATCAATAACGCTCATTGCCTGAGCATACTCTTTTACTGAGCCATCTTTTAATGTAATCTTCATAATCATATCCCTTTCTTTCTGGTTTAAATTCATAGGAATTTACCTATAAAAAAATCCCCTACACTAATAATCTTATCAGTGTAAGGGACGTATTATACGCGGTTCCACCCTAACTTGCTTCTTATAAAAAAATAAGAAACCTCTCATTTACCTTTAACGCAGGTTATACGGACCGGATTGGGGTCACTCAGGGTTGGTTAGTCCCGTCAACGTATTGTGATATAAAACTATCTATTTGTAATATTATCTCTTTTTGGGCGAGGTGTAAATACTTTTTTTTAATTTGATAGAAATTTTTCCGCCCATTCCTTTAATGCCTGACACATATTTATGCTACCGTCCTTTCCGTGATTCATGTTTACGAAAATGCAAATATGCTTTTAAAATATACCGGCACAATTATTTCAATATGACAAGTCACCTTATTAATAATTTTTGCAAAAAGCGTACAAAAAACAGCCCCCAAATTGGGGGCTGCCTTTATTCATTAACTAATAATTAGTTAATTTTGAAGTCAATAGATGCGCTACCGTAGTAGTATCTGTTGTTCTGAGGAATCTCTACAGTAAGTGTATATGTTCCTTTTTCTGAAGGAAGAATACCATTTCCGTCTGATCCTAAGAACAGATTACCTTTAACGGTTTCGTTGATAGTCTTACCTTTGCTGGTTTTTCCAGAAATAGTATAGGTGAATTGAGTGTAATCCATGATTTCAGGAGTACTTGCAACAAATCTGGACAGATCTAAGCTTACAGATTTACCATCATATTTCTTGCTTTCAACGTTGATGCCGTAAAGTGTAACTTCTGATTTACCTTCATGACGGTTGTTAGGATCGTATCCTGCAATATTCCTTTTGTCTACTGCAAAAGAGTCATAAAGAGTACTTTGTTTAGAAGTATGATTATAAGTATATGCATCATAAACTAATAAGTCGCCTTCAATCTGAACAATACCATACATAGGTAATCCAGGCTGTACAAGACATCCGCCGTTGCCATTTTCATCCAAAGGAGTGATAGGGTTATCTCCTTCGAAGATAACTTCATCAATTTCAGGCTCTTCAGGATATGTCTTAGAACCACATGTATTGATTGTTACGTAGTGAGTTCCCTGAGGCTCAAGATAAATATCTCTTGTTTCGCCGTTAATAGTAACTGTTTTTGTCTCGGTAGGAACCCATGTAGGAGTATGTCCATCATAAGTTTCGCCATCGAAATCTTCTCCATAGTAGTAGCTTCTTGAACGTGTATAAACATGATCATGTCCCTGAAGTACTAAGTCTACTTTGTATTTTGCAAAGATAGGAGGAAGCTGGTCTCTTAACCAATCAACTTCACCGTCGTTGGTGTGATCACCACCGGACATCATTCCTTTGTGGATCTGAACAATTTTCCACTTATAATCTTTATATGTTTCTAACTGTTCAATTAACCATGCTCTCTGTGTTGCAAAAGTAGCGTCTTCATAGTTAGCGTCATTAGAATTCAATGAAATGAATACAATGTCATCGCCGTAGGTAAATGAATAACATCCACCATTATCAATATCCGTATCACTATCAGGATCAAAATCTGCCCATTTGATATCGAAACGGTCAGTGAAAGCATAATTTGTTTCACAGTGGTTACCTGTTGCAGGTGCCGTTACAGTATTCATGACGATAGACATAGGCTCATCAAATACCCATACCCACTGCATCATATCAATTTTAGTACTTTCACTGTCATTTACAAGGTCACCTGTATTAGCTATGAAACTAGCGTTAGGAGCCAATGCGTAAGCTGCTTTAATAACTCTTGCCCATTTCTGGAATCCAGCCTGAGAAGCTTCCTGAGAGTCAGTTACGTGTATAAAAGTAAGTGTATCATTTATAGTGTCAGCATCGCCGGCAACTGTAAATGAGCCTACTTCACTCCAACCTGTAGTTTCATTACCTACACGATAGTAGTATGTTGCGCCAGGTTCAAGATTCTCAACATGAGCCTTGAACTGATGCCATAATAACTCATTTGAGTCATTATCAATCAGCTTATAAGTAGCAGGAACTTCTGTTACTGCATCACCCCAGGTTGAAGGATTCTCAGTAATATCGCTACCGGATACGCTCTTTACATAATACAGAGAGTTAGCAGAAACAGTATTATCTGTCAACCAACCAAAACCTCTGGAGTAAATGTCATCATAGTAGGTTACTACAAGTCCCTTAGGAATCTGTTCTTCTTTGTACTGCTCTGTAGGAGCATCACCGTAAGTTACATACTTAAGTGTGAAGTAGCTGCCTGCAGGCGCACTAGTAAGTTTCAATCTAACTGTAGGGTTAGTACCTGTTGCGTTATTGTTGATATAGTCAATCCAACTCTGGTCAATGGTAAATGCCATTGAAGAGTTTTCAGGTTTGAATGAAGTTGCAGAAACAGGGCCGGTAGTCCAATCCCAAGTAAATTCTACCTCCATATCTTCAATGTTGGTATCATAGTAGAATGTAAGCTGTTTTCCTAATTCAACATTTAAGTCCATAGGAAGAGTAATTCTACCACGTAATTTACCACCATTTGCTGCAGTGATTGTATCAGCAGAAGTCAGACTAAATTCACCTGATTCAACAGATAAAACTGCATCTACTAATTCTACGTCAGGCATAGTAGGATCTACAACCTTAACACTGTGAATTGTAAAGGTCTGAGCTCCTTCCGGAACAGGTACTGAATCACTAACTTTAGGATCAACATACCATACTAAACCATTAATAGCCGATGTAAGAGGAATTTCAATAGTGTGTCTTTCCTCTGTCTCAACAATGTTGGGACCCCAATGGCTGAGGAAATAATTTCCATCAGAATCAAGAACACCAAGGTTCATTCCAGCCCATGAAGGAGTAATATCAATCTTAACTTTGCTATAAACAGAAGCATCAAACTCTGAAATATCAAAGATAAGTTTGTTCCATCCCGAAGTATAAGTAACATCAACAGAACCATCTTCATTCGTTACAAATGAGTATCCTGCGTCACTTGTTGTTGTGTTAAGTGTTACAGTAGGTCCACCAATAGATGTCCATGAAGGATCAGCGGGAGCTACAGGATCACCACCTTCTGCACTTTCAGGATCACCATAGGTAACTGATATGATTTCAAAATAAGTACCATCAGCTGCACTCGCTTTCAGACGTGCTCTGGTAACATCTGCATTAGTTTCACTACCTGCAAAATAAGCTATCGTGGTTTCATCAGCTTCAAGCACCAATGCGTTTGAACTGCTGGTGAATTGTTTGGTAAACACAGTAGCATTACCACCGTTACCATAGGTAAATTCTGCATCAAAAGTGGTAATATCGGTCTCATAGTTGATTGTCAGAACTTTTCCTTCTTCCATTCTGAAATCATCAGGGAAATCAATATATCCACGTAATTTTTCACCGGTTGCAGGTGCTGCGATACGTGTTGCACTTTCATTAGTAAAGTTACCGCTTTCTACACCAAGGGTTACAGGAACCTCAACCACATCACTTTCTACAGCTGCATTAGGATCAATGAACTTAATGCTGTGGATAACTGCAGTTATTTCTTCAGTTCCCTCATAGGCAGACGCTGAGTCAAAGTAAATATGTAATGCCTGCATATCCTTTGTAAGATCTACAGAAATTGTTTTTCTCTCGTTAACTGCCTGCCAACCTACAGTTGTCGCCCAATCATAATCTGTAACGCAGAACTGCATTCCAGGTCTACTGGGAGTGATGTCAATTTCCATCTTACTATATTTTGTAACGTCATGGTCAGCAATTGCAACGTCTACAGTCGCATATGCAGTTGTAGAAGTATATTTTGCTGCAATAAGAGCACCCTCGTTCTCAGCTGTTGCATCTGTATAACAAGCAGCATACTCAATACCTGTTATTGTAGGCTCTACAGGTTCGGGATCCGGTTCGGGTTCAGGATCCGGTTCGGGTTCAGGATCCGGAACTACAGGATCATTATCTGATACGTTACCTGATACATCATCGCCTGATACATTACCTGATACATCATCGCCTGATACAGTTTCTTCTTCACGAGTAACAACTACTGAAGATACAGTTAAATAACTTCCTTCAGGACAATCACTCTGTTTGAAACGCACACATACAGGATAGTTTGCGTCACCTGTTTCTTCGTCATATCTACCAGCAAGATACTCAATATCTTCCTCAGTTATTTCAAATGAAACAGTAGTTTCATCACTTCTTACTCTGACATTTGTTCTATTATTATAATCATAACCAATGCCAGCTTCAATAGAAGTGATATTGGTGTCGTAGTCAATAGTAACTACATCACCAACTTCCGGCTCATAATCATCCGGAAATTCAGCTCTTGCACGTAATTTACCGTAGTTAGATGAAACAGTAGTTGCTGATTCATCATAAACAACAGTACCATTCTGTGAAGTGCTGTCTGAAAAACCATTGTTTGCTTCTGCAGTAAGTTCTAATGCAGTCGCAATAGGTTTTTCTACTGCTGCTGCAAAGTTTGTGGGAAGCAAGGTAATTACCATTGCGAGAGCCATAAATAATGCAAGCCCGCGATGTTTTGTTCCCTTATTGAATAATTTATTCATTATCGCGCTCCCCCTTTCTAATTAAATAAGTTTCTGATAAAGTCTTCGAATACGAAGCCTTTAGCTACGATTTTGAATGTTACAGTCTTGGTTCCGCCGTAAGTATTTCCAACACCTTTGATGGTTACTTTAGCAGTACCTTTCTTAACGTTGTTGCTGTAGCTTACGATTTCGAAATCATCTGCTGTTACAGCAGTATTCTTGAATACGAAATCAGATTTTGTAAGCTCAATAGCTTTTCCGGTATAAGTCTGGTTAGCAATTGTTACTTTCTCTTTTGCAATATCTTTTGCAACGATCTTGTAAACAACGTCAGATCTTGTACCCTCGTAGTTACCTACACCTTCAATAGTTACAGTAACGTTTGTTCCAACTTCAGGAGCTGTTGTCATGTCATTACCGCTTACGCTGTATCCAACAACCTTGTAGTCGGTGTTTGCTTTAAGTTTCTTGCCGTCGATGTCAACAAGAACAGGTACGGATTTGCACTTATCAACATTTGCATTAACTACTTTATCAGCTGCTGTTGCACTTACAGCATTGATGTTCTGTGCAACGATGCCGAATGTATCTGTTGTTGTCTTAGCAAAGTTTCCTTTACCCTTGATAGTTACTACAGGAGCGATGCTCTTACCATTCTTAGTAGCATCTTCTGCAATAACTTTCTTGTTATTCTTATAGCTTAATGTGTAATCTTTGCCTTCTGTAAGAACAGTATCGCCAAACATTACGATAGGACTAACTTTTGCTCCACCCTTAGCATAAGCTACGGTGTCAGGAGTAACTACTTCAACCAAGTTAGCGTTATCTTTTGTAAGGTCATATCCGGTAATCTTGAAGGTCTTCTTCACGGTTCCGGTGAATGACTTAATACCTGTAATAACAACAGTAGCTTTACCTGCTGCTACATTATTCTGGTATTCAACTAAGAAGTCTCTGTTCTCGTAGAGAACTTTTCCGTTAAATACAGCTGAAACTGTAGGTCTGATTTCGCTTCCTGTGTATTCTACAGATGTAGCTAAAGTAATCTTAGCTTTCTTAATAGGATCACCATTAATCTTGAAGGTTACTACCTTCTCGCCGATGAAGTCGCTGTCTGCCTTAGCTGTGATAACAACTGAAGCTGTACCGATTTCTACGTTATTAAGGTAATTAATATCGAAGTTAGCATTATCAACAACTTTACCTTTGTACTTAACAGTAACTGCAGGTTCAATTACACTACCTGTATATGTCTGAGCTTTAATCTTAGATACGGATACCTTGCTCATAAGAGCCTTATCAGTAATAGTAAGATCAGTTACTACTGTACCTGTATAGTTCTTGTTACCTGTAACAACAATCTTATAATCGCCTGCGTCTTTGCAGCCTGTTGCAGTAAGATCATTACCGCTTACGTCTGTGTAAGAAACAGTGAAGTCTGTCTTAGCTTTAAGCTTCTTGCCGTTTACTGTTACAACGGGTACAGGCTTCTGTGCTGAACTCTTCTTATTAACAATAACATCATTTACTACTGCTACTTCGTTAAGGTCAGCCTGTGCAATTGTAAAGGTTACAGTCTGTGTTCCGGCATAGTTACCTTTACCTTTAACAGTAATTGTAGGAGCAACGCTCTTACCGTTCTTATTTACAGCATCAAATGTAGCTGCATTCTTATTGTTCTTATAAGTAATTGTGTAATCTACTTTCTCTTTTAAGAGTGTCTTGCCATGGAATACACGAATTTCAGGCTTGATAGCTGTTCCTGTGTATGTATATTCAGCGTCTAACTTATCAACTGCAACGTCACCTGCTGAAACAGTAGTAACGCCTGCAATCCATAATCCTGTAGGAATCTGTGATTCTACAGCCGCATCGTTACCGCTAACGTCTGCAGGAATATCACCTTCCTCAACATCACCAAAGTCTACATAATCAGGATCAACTGTCCACTGTGCAACCAATACCATAGAGCCGGTTACAGGTGTAGCAAAGTCGTATTCAACTCCGTTAAGAGTCCATCCTGCGAAGATGAAACCTGTCTTTGTAGGAGCTTCAGGAGCTACTGCTAAAGCACCGTCTGCAACATACTGTGCAGCAACTTCGCTTCCGCCGTTAGAATCAAATACAACGCGGTTAGCTGCTTCTACAGTTACGCTGTAAAGAGGATGACGTAAATCATCTCTTCTGCCTGCGATAGCAAGCTTCATAGCGGGTTCTAATGTATCTTTGTCTGCAATTGCAACTGCAAGTGTATATGTACCTGCTGCAACATTTGCAGGAATTGTTAAGTTAGCTTCTACAGATGTACGTCCGGGTAACCAGTTTGTGATTCCACCGTCTACTAACTGTGTAGCTACTACTTTACCATCAGCATTGATAAGTGAGAACTCGATAGGCCACTCATAATAGAAAGGAGCAACACCCTGGTTATTCCAGATCATATCGATTGCAACAGAGCTTCCCGCTGCAACTGTATCGAGTTTTGTAATCTTCTCAAGTGCGAAGTTATAACCCATTAATTTCTGAAGTGCTAATACATTTGCTTCATATACATATGAACCAATTTCGTCAACCTTGAAGTCTGCTGCTGAACAAGGTCCTAACCATGATACATGAGTATATCTTACCTGATCCATACATCCGATAATACCAGCAGTACCATCTTTCTTGGTCTCGTTAGTTACGTGTGCTCTAACCTGTCCTTCTGCGAATTCACCACCTGAGTAGTTTGTCTTCCAGAAATCAGGCATCTTGGATGCTTCAACCTCTTCACCTGTAGCACCACCGTTCATATCGGTATCACCGTTCATGATATAACCATAGAATGCAGGAGTTCCTGCGTACTGGGTTACACCAAAAATATCATTGAAAAGTCCGTAATTATTTTCTGCTGCGTAAGGATATGGCTTTCTTACACCAAGCTTAACGTTGTGGAAGTATTTGGTATAAGGCTCCATGTACTTAGCACATGTAGAAGGATTAGGCCATTCACCGGTTCCATCCGGCCATGTGTGGAATTCACCCCAGTGTCCGATACTACCTACCTGCACGAATGCAGTAACCTGATTGTTATCGAAGTACTCAGCAAGTTTTCTGATGATTTCATCATGACGTTCAATCAACTTCTCATTATAATAGTTAGGGGAGAAACCTGCTACGTCATAACCAAGTCCCATTGAACCATCAGCGTCATGATAGAATGTACCTGCTTCTTTTTTAGCTTCTTCCTCAGTTAAGCCTTTATCAAGTCCTGCCTGAACGAGTTCTTCATAAAGCCACTTAGGAATATCCATACGGTCTTCTAACTTGCCACTGCCTAATTCCTCAGGGTTATCCATAAGAAATCTAAAGTTAATACGTTTGCCTGATGCAAGCCATTCTGAAACATTGTATTTATCAAGGATTGCATCGAGTTCCCAATCCTGGTCGCTGTTAGGCTGTAACTCACTCCAACGTACTCCGAGATACACGGTGTTGAAGTCGAAGTAGAAATTACCCTTAGAAAACTCTGCATAAGTAGGACTTGTCTTGGAAGAGTAATCACCTGCCCAAGCAACCCATCCTTTGTAAGGGTTAGTGAATGAAGCGAAGTCTTCTACAGGATAGTAGTAGCCAGCTTCACGCTGTAATTCAAATTCTGCGGTTACATTTAAGTATTCGAAGTTATCTGCAGGAATTGCATAAGAACCATCGATACCGCGCCATGCAATCTTGATAGTCTCAGGATTGCCAATCTGTGAAAGGTATAACTGCATTTCGATGTTATCATTGTAATAGCTCATCCATACATCGCCGAGTTCTTCACCGATTGTATTGTCTGCATCTACTGCATAAAGTTTTGCATCTTTAACGATGTAATCTACTTTTTCATATCCGGATACATTGTATCCTGTTTCATCACTTGTGCTGATGTAGTATGTATTAACTGTGTTAAGTCCACCCAAATCGTTAGTAACAAGTGTATATAATCTTTCTGCTGATTTGGTTGCTACAAGGTTACATGTAGTATCAGTAGAAGTATTGGTTGCTGCTCTTGCAATATCGTTCCAGTCAGCAAATGTGTCATCTACAGCTACAGGAACAGTTGTATTGTACTTAGGTACGAATACGAATGAACCACCTGTAGGAGCAGCACCACCTTTGGTACCTGCCTGAAGACCTACAATATCTTCTGATCTGTGAACAGCTACATAGATATCATCTGATACTGTACTTGTTGATTTTCTCATTTCAGAAAGAGGAACTGCAAACTCTACGCAGTATGTTCCAGCTTCTTCAAGAGGAGCATAAATCTTATAACTGGTACCTGAACCTTTATTAACCCAACCACCGGTTGTACTTGTGGTGTAGAAGAACTCTACGTTCTTAGCATCTTTACCTGCATCAATTGAGAACCAGTCCTGTACAAGGAAATCAGCACCGCTTCCGCTAGGATATGCAGAATGCTGGAAACCTGTAGAGGAATCACCGTCACCATTGATCAAAAGGTTTGTAGATAATGCATATGATACACTCAAATCATCTACTTCAGACAATGTAGTCATAACATAGAGATTGTCATTATCATGTACTGCATAGATATCGCCTACAGTACCTGTACCTGATGCAAGAGGTGCAATACCGTCCCAATCAGAAGGATCACCATCCTGTGTAATGGAAGGCATTGTTCCAATAATAGGAGTAGTTACAGCATACATTGCTGTACCCACGTTAGGAAGAAGACTGTTACCCTGTTCTTCTATAGCTACTTTGAGAGTACCTGTTGCGTTACCGAGAGCAGAAAGATCTACTCCGATTTCAACTGCCATACTGGTCTTGTTAATCTCAACAGTACCTGCTTCTGCCCATGCACCGTCAGTATAAGCATAAAGGTTACCTGCCATGTCTACTTTGTACTCAACGCTGGCAGCGTCGGACCAAACGTCATCCATAGCTTTACCTGTAGTTGCTTCGGTATCAATGTAGAATACTGCACTGTTGCTTAAAGAAGAACTTGCTTTAGCATAAGCGTAAAGCTTGTTGCCATCTGTAGCTGCTTTAAGTTCACTTAAAGTAGGAATAGAGTTAGCAGCATTGTAAGCAACTGCGAACCACTGTCCGTCCTGACCTGCGAATACAGACTCAGTAATGGTAGCTGTTGCAGAAGCTGAGTCAATGATAAAGGATAATGCCTGCTTAGCAGAGCGGATATCACTCTTAACATTAACAAAAATACTGTAGCTTCCCGGTGCAAGAGTACTGTCTTTTACAATAATCTTATTACCTTCAATAGTAAATCTGTCATTATCAATTCCGTAGTTCTTAGAAACTGCGAAACTATATTTGTAGTTCTCGCCATCGCCACCTTCTGCTGATAAAGTACCGATAACACCACCCATCATAGTCTCGGGTGTGATTGCCTGAAGTTTCTCAACACTAGGTGTGAATGTGATGTTGCTAAGAGGTAATGAATCAGACTCTATCTTAACATCTGCATATTTAGGAACCACTACAAGGCTGTTCTGGGAAGCAGGATAGCTTGCCATATTAGCCCAGTTCACATCATATGCACCGATGTTAATGAGTATCTCATCAGGATTATTAAGGGAACTAAGAGGCATAATGTATTCTACAGTTGCATCATTGTTCTGGAATTCTCTGGTATATAAACCATCCTGATAAGTTCCTGTTGAGCTCCATCCCCATGCACCCGCTTTTCCGCTGTACGCATAAAGATTTGCGCCCTGTAACATCCAGTCGATACCGGCATTAAGATAGCCGTTTGTGTGATCGCCGTCTGTGTCGAAGAAGATCTGCTCTCCACCGTAGGTGGATATGTCAGCATACTCCCTCATGAAGTAGAGACTGTCTTCATAGATAAATGCCGCTGCCTGTACCATTACAGAACCATCACTGTATAACTTCTCAATGAAGTCCCAGTCACTCAGTTCGCCATCTACTGTGATACAACATTCTTCTGTAACGGGTACATCAGGTGTTGCAGGTGTATCGGGTGTTTCATTATCAGATGTGGATTCGTCATCTAATGTTGTATCATTATCAGATGCGGAATTATCTGACACGCCGGATTCCACGATTTCAGCAGCACTGGCTGTAAGTACAGCGCCATTTGAAAAAAGACAGCTTGTTGCAATTACCATTGCTAGCACAATTGCTTGAATTCTTTTTTTCATGTGCTTTTTTTTCTCCTTTCTTTTTTTGTTCCTGTAGATTTGCCTGCTCATGGGCAGACATAATAATCCATTTGCTATTTTACCATTAAATCAATGTGGAAATCCATATCCTAATCACACAAAAATTATCGGATTTTTTGTCTATTTTTAACATAGACATAAATTGGCGTATTGACTGCTACGGTTAATATATCATCAAGGTGGTTTTGTATCGCAATACATTATAATAAGAAGAAACACGTTCATTCCGGCATTGATATAGCCCCCAAAAAAGAGTTCGCAGATGCGCGAACTCTTCAGATTTGGATAAAGTATATTGTTATGTATTAAAAATGTAAATAACTATTTTGGCGAAAGCTGCGTCCTTAGTAACGCTATCTCTTTTTTTAAGATAGCGTTTTCTGTCGCTAAGGCATCGTTTTCTGTCGTTAAGGCATCGTTCGTGGATTTGACTTTTGCCATTTGTTTAAGCTGCTCGATTGCCTCATCATACGCTTTCTGTACCTTGGCGTGGTGACGCTCCCTGGCATAATAAGCGTTGC
>CAZGSF010000050.1:0-13703 GCA_964528145.1 uncultured Lachnospiraceae bacterium
ATACTTTTTCGTCAATTACTTTCTCCAACTGCGCTGCTGTTTTTATACCCTTATAGCCTCTTTTATCAAGATTAATTTGAATAATATCCTTCTCATTAACACCTTTCGTAAGCAATTCATTAACAACTGATAGTAAAAAGAAAGATTTTCCACAACGCCTGATTCCTGTAATTACCTTAATCAAGTCACTTTCTATAAATCCCTCTATCTTATCCATATAATACTGTCGCAAGTATACGTTCCTATTCATTGCTCCACCTCCATACTCTATATTCTATTCTCTTTTATGCATTTTTGCAACTTAAAGGGTGTATTTTTTTAATTTTTGCGTTTTTTACACCCTCAACAGGCATTTAACTACATCATATATAATTCAGAATATATGTGTATAGTTAAATTGAATACTAGAACTACGATTCTGGGATAATTGGTACAAAAATGTCGGAACCCGCTATTTATCTGCGTTTTCCGACACATTAATTTCACATTATAATTTATATTTCAACTTTTCTCGCCTTATCCCAACTACCTCGACCATAAAAACTACTAAATTTTAATTACATCACCCGAAACACCTTAAGCACCCAGTAAATAACCCCAAGCACCCAGCTTGTAAAAATCCCATACAAAATAACCGGACCCGCAATGGTAAAAATCTTACATCCGATACCAAAGACCTGCCCCTCTTTCTTAAATTCTATTGCAGGTGCCGCAACGGAATTGGCAAATCCCGTAATAGGCACCAATGCACCTGCACCACCCCATTTTACAATTCCCGGATAAATATTGAATCCTGTAAGCAATACACTCAGCAAAATCAATACCAGCGAGCACCAGCTTCCGGCAGTTTCTTTATCCATTGAAAGAGTATTACTGCAATAATTAAGAATCGCCTGTCCGATTACACATATGATTCCGCCTACAATAAAAGCCTTTAACATCTGAAGCCAGAGATTATGTGTAGGGGTCATTTCTTTAACATACTTTTCATATTCTTTTGCCTGCATCTGATTATCTTTATTTTCTGCCATTTCTATATTCCTCCATAAACATTGAGTTTCAATTTTTTTCCTTATTATTCCGTTTAACAAAAAATTTTATACCTGCAGAACCGGATCAGAATAATATATTAACAAGCCGGAAAAGATTTTAGAAAACAATTATGACAGGAGTTTATATGACAGGAAAAAGAGTTTCTGAATCAAAAACCGAGCAGTCACACCTTATAATGTACACTGACATTAATGGCATAAACCGGTTGTTTGGCGGACAACTGCTAAAATGGATAGATGAGGTAGCTACTATCACTGCAAGACGACACTGTGGTCACAATGCCGCAACAATTTCAATAGACAATTTATACTTTAAATCCGCAGCATTTCTTAACGACATGATTGTCTTAATCGGTACCGTCACTTATGTCAGAAAGACTTCCATGGAAATACGGGTGGATACTTACCTGGAAAAATCTGACGGAACAAGACACCCCATTAACCGGGCATATATTGTTATGGTATGCATAGATGAAGAAGGACACCCCACAGAGGTTCCACCGCTTATTCCCGAAAATAACGGTGAACGTATGGAATGGGTAAATGCAGCAAAACGCCGGAAACTACGTTTGCTACGAAAAAAAGAAGGCTTTTAATACGCCTTCTTTCAGGGTAACCCTATGATAAAATATACTAACGAACCACAGACTTTTCCTACAGCCATACATAAAATTACGATTCCAATTCCATGCCTGAAACCGATTCTTCTGGTAAAAATGGGTATACTGTCAAGCATCTCTGCTATGGCAAGTGCAAGGCATCCCACAAACATACCGCCAAACACCCCATACACAATAAGAAATATATTCTCTGCTATATCAGGTATCCA
Source organism: uncultured Lachnospiraceae bacterium (assembly GCA_964528145.1). Taxonomy (GTDB): domain Bacteria; phylum Bacillota; class Clostridia; order Lachnospirales; family Lachnospiraceae; genus Acetatifactor. The sequence goes on from CAZGSF010000050.1 coordinate 1,882, forward strand.
CTCCCGCGATGGCAGAAACGGCTCAAATACACTGAGCAGCCCGCCAAAAATCGTACCCGCAACCACCATCTCTTCATATATCAAAACCTTACCTGCCGTGTGCGTCTTTCCTGCAAATCGAGGAACAAGTCCAACTGCCACAAGCACAGTAAAAACACCGGCTGCCGCCAGCAATCCAAAGCTTAATCCCATCAGGGCAAGGAATATACCTTTAAGAAACATCAATGGTCTTTCCCTCCCTGTCTGCGGTAGCTATAAGAGCTTTATCCACGTCTTCTTCGTAATTGCGCATTGCAACCTCTATCGGTGTAGGGTCCTTGGTTATTCTCCTGCCTCCAATATGATTAAAAAAGAGTATAATACCTGCTGCCAGCCCTATCGAATAAGATATTTCCAGCAATGTAATCCCATTACTTTCACGCCCCGTAATCAGTTTGTATATTATTTCGAAAACCGTGCGTATCTGAATATCCACGTGAAATGCCATAATAGTAAACGCGGTCCCAAAAAAGCTTACCAACGAAACAACTACTATTTTTAATACCTGCTGCCAGCCTTTATGCCTGTCAGTATTGATAAGTTCCACCAAAATATCAGATTCTCCGAGACTTTCTATTCTGACCCCCGGGCATACTTCCTCTATCATGCTGATTATTTTCAGAATACTTATAACGCATTTTTTCTCTTTTTCCTTTGAAAAATTATGAACTTTAATGGCTTTAACTTTTGCTTCAACATGAGGATTCGCACACCGTATCCTTGCTATATCTTTAAGAAAAACTTCCGGTGTCTGTAGTTCAGTATTGCGTTCTGCTTTCAGATAAATTGTTTCATTTGCCATAAAAAACCTCTTTTTTACGTTTTTATCTGAGATAGTGTCCGCACAATTTGCACCAAATATACATGATATATATGTTTTCTACTGAATAATGCTATATTCCATCCACTCGTATATAAGCTTGGTTCCTTCTTTAATCTCCGCCGGAAGTAATGCTCTTGCAACTAATTTTAATTCCGCAACTTCCTCGTCCGTCCTTCTAAGATGTGCATAATCACCATCGATACTTTCAACAACATAATAATATGTATTCATTTTACATCCTGCCATTTCTATTTTATTTGTCTATATCATAATATAATTTTCTACTTTCGCAAATACTGAAATAAATAAATTTATAAATGAGGCCGATTATGAAAAAAACTCTCTCCACATCTTTGCAGGAAAACATAGAATATTTAAAAAAGACCTTTCCCATAGGTGTCAGCTTTGACTTATTGACAAGGGAGCTGTATCTTGGCAAAACCCAAGCCTTCTGGATGGGTATTAACGGATTCTGTAAGGTTGAAATTCTCCAGCAGATTTTCTCGGATTTACAAAATCCCCTATACACTAAGGACGATTATGTTGAAAACATCGTTCTGTATATGAATTCGAAATTGGGATATGCCCAAGTCTCCTTAAGTTCTGACTGGGATGTAATAACCCGAAACCTCCTAAGCGGTCCTTCCGTTTTGTTTATTGACGGATTTGACCGTGCAATTATTCTGGATGTCCGTACTTATCCCACCAGAGGTATAGCAGAACCCGATACCGAAAAAGTTACCAGAGGTTCCAGAGACGGCTTTGTAGAAACATTGCTATTTAACACTAACCTTATCCGAAGACGTATCCGTTCCCCAAAGCTTACCTTTGAAATCCAAAATGTAGGTACAGCAGGGCAAACCGATGTGGCAATAGCATATGTTGAAGACCTGGCTGACAAAGAATTACTAAACAAAGTAAAAACCGCCATTTCCCGGCTTTCCGTAACCTCTTTGACCATGGGAGTCAAAAGCCTTGAAGAACTTCTTGTAAAAAAAAGCTGGCTTCATCCTCTTCCAAGTCTTCAAATTACGGAACGCCCTGACGTGGCATGCAGTTATCTGATGGAAGGATATATCCTTGTTATTGTGGACAATTCGCCCGCAGTAATGATACTACCCTGCAATATATTCCAATTCACCCAAAGTCCCGAAGATTATTATAAATCACCAATCGTCGGAGGATACTTCCGCATGGTTCGATTCGGCTGTATAGTAATCAGTCTTATTCTGATGCCGCTTCTTTTACTGCTGGGAGGCTTCTTTCCCGATATAACAAACAGTCTTAACCTGTTTGCGACCTCTGACCTGACAAAAACCGAATTGTTCTTCTATGTGCTGGCGGTAGAATTTATTCTTGATTTATTTAAATATTCAACCTCCCTAAGCTCCGGAAATTTTTCATCTTCATTGTCCATTGTAGGAGGATTGATAATCGGTGACATCGCAGTCAGCTTGAATTGGGCTTCTGTTGAGGTACTCTTTTATGCGGCTATAACACTTTTAACTAACCTGTCACTCTCAAGTATTGAATTCGGCGACGGAATCAGAGTATACAGGCTGTTTCTGATCCTCATAACAGGCTTCTTTGGATTGTGGGGTTTTATGGGCGGCCTGGCACTTATCCTAATTTCCGTTGCCACAACTCCTACATTTGGAGATTTAAGCTATTTATGGCCCCTTTCCCCTTTTAGATGGTACGCATTAAAGAAGCTTTTATTTCGGACTCCCACTGCCAAAGCTCAGCCTTCAAGCACATGGAAAAGGCATTGACATAATTGTCAATGCCTTTTATGACATTACCGTCACTTAATCTTTTCCGCCACATCCGCCTTAAGTTTTTCCCATTCAGCCTCATTATTCACATAATACAAAGGACATTTTTTACCGCCGCAATCATAATGGCGCAGAATATTATCCGTAGTCAGATCATATTCTTTCAAAAGCCAAACCAGAAGTTCAATTAATGCATCATAAGTTTCCTGCGTAAAAGAACCGTCCTCATTAATATAACAGCATTCAATTGACATAGAATCATAGTTGCGTGTCTTCACTGCGTATGCCACTTCATCAAGCGGAACGCACAATCGTATATCACCTTCATACCCAATAATAAAATGTGAACTTGCCGCACGCTCATGGGTATCTTTTAATTGCTCAAAATAACTTCTGTTCTGCACGGCATTTGTTTCGGGATTAGCTGTATAATGTACAAATATATCCTTCACTTCCGGCAATGTATCCCCCGGTCTTGAATAGGGATTTACCGTAAGAAAATCCTCCGTCCATTCCGGATGAGGAAGCCCTTTACCTTTTGCTCCCTCCATTGTTCTTTCAAAGAAACTACTGACCACTTCTTCAAGCCCCAGATTATCCCAAAGCACACCACTAAACCATATAACCATACCAGTTGCTACAGCAGTCAGACAAATTCTCGCAAACACCTTTCTCAAATGCCTTTTCCGCCGTCTTCCTCTGACTCCACATGACGACGCTCCGCCATAACGCACATTATGTCCTCTATTTTCCGGCTCCAATGCCCGAGACTTATTTATCTTACTTGGCTGTTCATTAACCATCCTTACAAATTCCAATGATAACTCACCATTCATTAGTACACCTATCCCTCTTTTGATAAGATAAGCATACCTTTTAAAATAGTGGATTTTTTCTATGAAATTCTTAATCTTTTATTAATACACTAAAAAGGGTGTTGCAAAATACGTTTCCTGTGATGTCTCAGTATTCACAGGAAACGTATTTTACAACACCCCTCTACCACTCTTTAAAGCTTATATTCATATCCACATCTTCTTTAATTCCTTCTACTTTTCCCTTGGCGGAATACTGCCAGACCTTAAAGTCATAGGGATAATAAAGGGTAGAATCATAATAAGCATACCATTTGTCATACTGCTCAAGCTTCTCCAAATCCAGCATAACCCCAAACATCTCAAGATTGCCGTATATCATAGGGGTATACCCCTCATCCTCTATATATTCGCAAAAAGTAGATACAACCTGTGTACGCTCTTCTTTGGTAAGATTATTCATTCTTGCATTTGATGCATCCACCTTCTCCACATCAATTACAACGGGATAATCAATCATTTCAGAATAAGGCTCTAACTGTTCAACAACAAACTCCGCTTCTTCTACCGCCTCAGCTATATTAATTGCCTGGGTAAAAAAGTACACTCCAACCTTTATGCCGGCATCATGGGCACCTTTAATGTTCTGTTCAAACTTATCGTCAACAACAATATCGCCTGTTTTATATCCTCGCAATCCCACACGGATAAAAGCATATTCCACACCGTCAGCTTTAACCTTGTCCCAATCTATATTGCCCTGATACTTGGACACATCAATACCTTTGCTGCTGACAACGGCTCCGTTTTCTTCATATGTGAGTTCACCTTCCTCACTCAAAACCAGGCCATCCGCATTCAATGAATGTTTTGCCAGATTATCATTAATAGGCACAAAATTATACATTCCGCCACTGTAAATAATAAGTTCATCCGGGTATAAGGGGCGAAGTATATTAACAACACTTTTATCCTCTGCAAATTGTGTTTTAATATTTTCAAGCAGTTCCTCTTTTGAAGAAGCAGCCATTTCCTCACGGGCATTCTCAACCGCTTCCGACACCAGATACTGCATCTGTTCTTCCGAATACATGGTATCAATTGTCGTGCTTAAAGCTTGTATGGTTTCGTCCTTGCTTTTCTGCCAGCTCCAAAATATCAAAATAATAGCAATCAAGCCGGACATAGCTATTAACACACCCAACACCGATGATATCCGATGTAATTCACTGTACTTTTTTTCACGTCTTCTTCTCATCTGTATTCTTCCTTTCACTTTCTCACAGCATCATGCTAAAATTTCAATATAATTATATCGCAAATCTTAAAAACACGAAACCCTTATCAGAATATTTAAGAAACTCTTAAGTTTATTTCTTATGCAAATACTTTTCTTAACCGTATCAGGATTTTCTTCTCCATCCGGCTTACCTGTACCTGGCTTACCCCCATATGCATTGCAACCTCCGTCTGGGTTTTATCCCTAAAATACCGCAAATATATGAGTTCCCGTTCGAATCCGTCAAGACTGTCCATTACCTGGGTAAGAAGTATGTGGTTTAATACCTTTTCCTTTTCATAATCCTCACAGGCACCTCCGTAATGTTGACCGCCACTGTTATCATAGCCGGCACTTCCCATTCTTCCAAGGCCGCCCCCCGCCTGACCTGCCACCTGGTCCACCAGATATATTTCACTGCCGTCAGACTGGTACACCGACTTATATATAGATTCTACCTCAATATTTGCCTCGAGTGCCATAACAATATCTTCCATTGGTATTCCCGTATCTTCTTCAATCTCGGATAAAGTAGGTTCCCTTCCAAGCTTCTGGGCCAGGCTCTGGGATGACTGCTTTATCTTCCACCCGTTTTCCTTTAGGCTTCTTGACACCTTCACCATTCCGTCATCTCTTAAAAAGCGCTTGATTTCCCCTGCAATCATGGGAACCGCATAGGTGGAAAATTTTACATCAAAATCAAGGTTAAACTTGTCTATGGCCTTTATCAGACCTATACAGCCTATTTGGAACAAATCCTCCGCTTCATATCCTCTTCCTAAGAATCTTTTTACAATATGATGTACCAGCCCGAGATTTTTTTCTATCAGTACTTCCCTTGCCGCCTTGTCGCCGGCCTGCGCTTTTGCAATCAGTACTGTTGTCTCCTCCATATTTTATTCCTCACAGGGTAGCCATGAACTTGAGCCTATTTTCTTTTTCATAAAAACGCTGGTTCCCTCACCGGGCGTTGATTCCACCTCCAAATCATCCATAAAGGCTTCCATAAATGCAAATCCCATACCCGACCGCTCCAGTTCCGGTTTGGTTGTAAAAAGCGGCTCCATTGCCTTTTCAATATTGTCTATGCCTTTACCGGTATCCTTTACCTCAATATGTAAAACATCACCATTTATAACACCGTGAATAATTATTTTCTTTCCGTTACCTTCTTCCGTAAAATTTTCATAACCATGTATAACCGCATTGGTTACTGCCTCTGACACTGCGGTTTTTACATCCGCCACCTCCTCTAAGGTAGGGTTTAACGAAGATATAAATGCGGCTACTGCCACTCTCGCAAATCCCTCATTGCTGGAAACCGCATCAAATTCAAGAAACATTTCATTATTCATTTTTATTCCCTTTCTTTACCTATTCCATAATCTCTACAATTTTGCTTAAGCCTGATACCAGTAATATCCTTTTAATCTGCCGGTCAGCATGTATGGCATACACCTTACCGCCAAAGCAGGAAATCTTTTTATATCTCCCTAAAATAATCCCTATCCCCGAGCTATCCATAAACCGCGTATCCTCAAAATCAAATACTACATTATTAACCTCATCATTTAAGATAAGCCTGTCCGCCCTTTCGCAAATATACGCCGATTTATGATGATCTATTTCCTCCGGCAGACGAATCATCAGACAATGATCAATTACTTTAAAATCTTCCATCCTTAATTCTCCTTTTCCCCTTTTATTTATTACGTCATGGAATTTTCCATAACAAAAAAGAGAACATAAACTTTCTTATGTTCTCTTTCGTAATTAATGCAATTTCTTTAGTTAGAATTACTCAATCATACTCATATCATCAAGGTATCCCTGGGAACGTCTTGCACGCTCTGTACCGGGGAATAATTCTATAACCTGATTATATATCCTTGCCGCATTCTCGTTGTCCTCACTCTTACGGTATGCATTACCCAATGTATATAAAGCATCACCGTTTGTTTTGTCATAGAAAAATGCTTTTGTCAAATCTGTAATAGCCGCTGCGTAATCACCGTTACTGTACGCCTGATATCCCGTATCGTAATACTTGGAGGATATTTCCGGTCCAACTGCATCCACCAATGCCTGATATAAATTGCCGAATGCTTCTGATGTTTCTTCAATATTGGTTCCGTCCGCAATACTCTCGAGTGTTGCCGCAACTTTGTCTATATCGGCGGGATTCTCAATATAATCCCTTGCCGCATCCAAAAGACTGTTAAAGGTCTGAAGTGTACCGTCGCTTCCCACATAACTGTCAAGCTGTCCGTGCAAGGATTCATTCTCCTCGGTAAGATTGGTAATCTCCTGCTGAAGTTCCACAATCTCCGCCGTCTTTGCATCCAGCTTCTCACTGTATATACGGTTATCCTCCTGTGCCTTTGACTGTTCCGACTGCATGATGGCTGGGCGGATAAGGAAAAATGTAGCAAGCACACCTACCGCAATACCGATAAGGATATTAAACACTGTTGCTCCACCCAGATTTGTCTTAGGTTCCTTTACATTCATGGGCTGGATTATTATCTCGTTATCACTTTGATACCTGAAGGCTTCTTCTGTTTTCTTTCTAAAAGATCCCTTTGTATTCTCATCAGGCATGAGTACATTCTCAACTTCCTTGCGATAGCCCAAGGTCTGGGTATTACCGATATCAATCTGGAGACATTTATCCAGTTCACGCTTAGCCTTTTCCCACTCTTCACCGTTAATGTAAAGAAGTGCAAGAAGCTGATGCGCCCTAACAAACTTAGGATTAAGGGATAATACCTTTTTCAACTGGATTACAGCCAAATCCAAGCTGTCCTGATGGCAGTATGCAAGTGCCTGATTATATTTCTTAATGGTCTGGTTAATTGATTCAAGTCTGGTTGCATTACTTTGAACCATATCGATATAAGAATCTGCAATATTCTTATTGGGGCGAAGATTCTTGCTTATTACCCATTCACTTAGAGCAGCTACAACTTCTCCCATTTCAAAATAGACAAGACCCAAAAGATTTCTTGCCTCTATATTATTCTTGTTAAATTTCAAGCTTTGACGCAGGCTGGTAATTGCACCTGTTAAATCCCTTACATTCGCCTTCGCAAGACCGTCATTGTAAAAACGGTTGGAGGTCATAATAATACGCTTATATAAGGACACATCTGCGCCACAGCCGGTACAAAAATCATGCTCCGACAAACGGTTTCCGCAATTATAACACCTCATGTACTATGTCCTCTATTCTTCTTCCGATTCTTCTGTTACATCTTTTACCATTTTTATAAGTAAATCCGACATATCCGTCAAATCCTGATTATATATCGCATCCTCTACTTCTTCAACTTCAAGACTGGGATGAAATTTCTTAAGTTCTTCTTCAAAATTAATCATGACTACCTCTCATTCTCAAATATCCCTTAAACTCACCTACAAGGTACAAGGAGCCTGCAATATATATCACATCGCCATCTTCTTTTATATCTTTAAGGGATTCATACGCAGCGGCTACATCCTGCCATACACATATATCCTCTATGCCGTTACGCATAAATATATCCTGCAAGGTCTTAGGTGATATCGCCCTACTGTTATCCATATTCACAACTGCTATCTTAAAGAACAATCTGCTCTCTATAATCTGCTTAATCATCTGCCCGTAAGCCTTATCGCTTACAGCACCGAAAATAAGTATACGCTTATCCTTACATTCATCTCTTGAAACGCTGTCAAGAAAAGCTTCGATTCCGGCTTCATTATGTGCTCCGTCCACGAAAACCTCAGGCAAAACCTCTTCCATCCGGCCTTCCCAGCCGGTGGCTTCCACTGCCCTTCTCATTATATCCGGAGTAACTCTTCCGTCAGGGAATAGCACTTCCGCAGTCCTAAGGGCTATTGATACATTCTCCATCTGATAGAACGCAGTAGTATGCACACAAAGCCTAATATAATCATAATAGCGAGAAAGATAAGAAAAATCAATGGTTTTATTTTTAAAATTTAAGAATGCATAGTCATTATTCGACACAGGAAAGATTTCTGCATTATTTTCCCCCGCATTTCGTTTTATAATGTCAGTGACATTTGCCGCTTTGTCAATATATACAACGGGAGTTTTTGGCATAATGATTCCTGCTTTTTCTCCTGCGATAAGCTCTATGGTATCGCCCAGATACTGCATATGATCCATACCTATTGAAGTTATTACACTTACCAGCTTAGAGGATACACTGTTTGTGGCATCAAGCCTTCCTCCAAGCCCGGTTTCAAGAATAATATAATCCGGCTTTTTCTCATCAAATATGAACATAGCCATAAAAAAGAGAAATTCAAAGAAGGACGGGTGATAATCACTGCCTTCATTTCTCATTCTGCAAACTTCTTCATACACCTGCAAAAATGCTTTCAAAATATCTTCATCCGAAACACTCACTCCGTTTATCTGAATACGTTCATTCAAATCTATAAGATGGGGAGAGGTGAATGTTCCAACCGTATACCCCAATTCTTTCAAAACACCACGCAAATAAGCACAAACGGAACCTTTTCCGTTTGTGCCCGCAACATGAATTATCTGCATATTTTTCTCAGGATTAGAAATCCGGGTCAGGAAATTCTTTGTATCCTGTAAACTGTTTTTCCCTGTGAATTTCGGAATATCATAGATATATTCCAAAGCAGTCCCATAGGTAAATGTTCTTTCCACCATGAAAAACACAGCTCCATTCTATTGTTAATATACCAATACTTTTCCTTCCAGTATGCCGCCATGATTCTGATAACGCATAAATGAAGTATTCTCTTCCACAGGTATCTGCATATTCTCTATGCTCACAATGACACCGCGATAAATAGGTCCGTTCACCTCTATCTTAGAGCCTCTTCCCTTTTCTATCAGTTCCTTTGTAAAAGCTATATCCGAGCGTATCTTGTCAAGTTCCTCAAATAATTCATCCTTTTTCTTGTTAAGGATGGGAAGCTTAATATCAATACTTTTAGGTACCGAATGGCCTTTTTTCTGCCTGTTATTTATTATAACTGCCATCTCTTCAAGAACACTTTTAAGTTCTACACTGATTTCCTGTTCTTTGGATACCAGCCTTAGAAGTTCCTCATATGTCTTAGCCTCAAAGCCGGCATGAACCACTGTATGAACCTCACTCATATTACCCACGCTCACAGCTTCAATACCCTTCATACCATGAGTATATCCGCCTATAATCCTACCTTTTTTACCGGTAAGAATCACATTGCCGCCTGCCGACACCTTAGAATTCATAACAGCGTTAGCCTGTACGTCACCGCCGGCATCCACTGTACAATGCTCGATAAATTCAGCAAATACATTGCCTCTTGCAGAAAGCTTACCCTTTTGTCCGCCCTGCACACCGCGCTCTAAAATAATATCGCCACCGGCATACATGGTCACCGCTTCCGCAGTTCCTCTGATAACAATATTTCTTCCGGCACGTAAAACCACACCGGCTTCGACATTGCCATTTATTATAATATCTCCGAAAAATTCGATTTTCCCTATAATAAGATCCACATCACCCTGTATTTCATGGGTGCTCTGGATATCAATTCTATCATCCTTAACCTCTACCTTGCCATCGGAGGTAGAAATATATACGTCCGGATTATCCGGTTGTGTGGAAATATTACGCCCACGCATGGGACGCTGTTCTTTTGCCACCTTTGCTTTTATGACTTTACCATAAACATCCCTGCCGTCTTCACCCTGAACCGCATGGTGATATATGGCAAGCACCTGACCTGCCCTAACATTCTGGAGCATATGCATACTGGTATAGTCAACAGAACCATCCGGTAAAACCTTTGGTGCTTTGTGGGATTCCGGCGAAAACTTATACTCATAGTAACCGTCAACACCCTCTACCATTGGCTGACCCTTGGCTATCTCCACTTCCTCATCATAACGTCTGCGTATAAGAATATCATTAATTGCAGCTTCAGATACGCCAAATACCACACCTTCTTTTCGAAGATACGCCAAAATGTTCTTAGTCTCATAGCCTGTACGGTTTGCCGGTGGCTGCCCTAAGCGAAGCCACACAGTCATGGCATCATCCGAAACCCTGACATAAGAGTTGTCCCCAATATCAGGAATCGCTGTTTTTTCTTCACGTTTAAGCTCTTCTTTAACGCCTGCAAGCTTTGCCTGCAAACGCGCTAACTGCTCGGCGGAAATTACCATTTCTCTCTGCATGACCTCACCCCCTTTGCCACACATGTCTTCTTCTACTTTTATTATAGGGCTATTTAGTCAGTTGTTGCAAGCGATTCTTTACCTGTTCCATCATTTGTGTATACTTTTCTAATTTTTCACGTTCTTCTGCAACTTTTGCTTCCGGTGCTTTTGACATGAATTTCTCATTATTAAGCATTCCGTTTACACGTTTAAGCTCACCCTCAAGACGTGCTTCTTCTTTTTGAAGACGCTCAATTTCCTGACTGATATCAACAAGCTCTGCAAAAGGAATATAAAGGGTTGCTCCGGGAATAACTACGGACACAGCATCATCTGCAATTCCTTCTTTACTTTTTTGCATATTTACATCTGAAGCATAAGCAAGAGATGCAAAGAACAGCTTACCTTCTGTGAAGGTAGTCAGAATCTCTTCATTCTCACTAACAACGTATACACCTGCTTTTTTGCTTGGTGGAACATTCATCTCGGTACGCACGTTACGGATACCGCGAACTGCTTCTTTGATGGTTTCAATTGCTTTTTCCTCTTTTGCAAAGTTCCATTCATCCTTATATTCAGGCCATTTTGAAATCATAATGGATTCTTCTTCATTCTGAAGGCTCATAAAGATTTCTTCAGTGATAAAAGGCATGTAAGGATGCAACATTTTTAATGCCGAAATTAATGTAGTCTTTAAGGTCCAAAGAGCTGCATTCTGGCTTACTGCATCATCAGAGTTATACAGACGGGGTTTAACCATCTCAATGTACCAGTCGCAAAGCTCATCCCAGATAAAATCATAAACCTTCTGTACTGCAATACCAAGTTCGAAGCTTTCCATGTTGTCGGTTACATCTTTTACAAGAGTATTTAATTTGGACAGAATCCATTTATC
>CAZGSF010000051.1:0-13607 GCA_964528145.1 uncultured Lachnospiraceae bacterium
TGCGGACAAACGGTTTTCAAGACCGCCTCGTTATGACCACTTCGATACCTCTCCGAGCGCGCGCTTTTTGTCAGCGCAAAAGTTATTCTAGCAAAAAAAGAATACAGTGTCAACATCTTTTTTCACAATTTTTACCACAATTTTTTTCTTTTTTTTTGAACTACCTGTTTTATCCTTATAAAACATTGATTTTTCGGTGTTTGCACAGTATTTCTGCTTTAGCCAAATCGTCGGGTGTTGTTATTTTCATATTATCATATGAGCCTTCTATTATTTTGACGGGAGCCTGCAACACCGTTTCCGCAACCATGGCATCATCTGTAATCCTTATTCCTTTTTCTATATAAGAATATTCATTCTCAATAAGAATGTCATATGCTTTCTTTATCAGGGAATACTCAAAGGTCTGGGGCGTCTGCATACTGAAAAGATGTGCCCTGTCAGGTGTATCAACAACGTAACCATTATCATCCACTACTTTGATGGTATCAGTTACAGGCACTGCCGCCACGCAGGCTTTTTCTTTTTGAACCGCTTCAAATGCACGGTTAAGGATTTCAAGGCTCAAAAAAGGTCTTGCACCATCGTGGATAAACACATACTCCGTATCCTCTAATGCGCAAAGACCATTGTGTACCGAATTATATCTTTCCCTTCCGCCTGTTACGATTTTCTTAATTTTTGTAAAACCATATTTATCAACGACCTCTGTCCTGACAAATTCTTCTTCTCCCGCTCCGGTCACAAGAATTATTTCATCTATAAAACTATTTTCCAATGTGTGTAATGCGTAATACAATACAGGTTTACCTTCTAAAAGTAAATACTGCTTTGCAACTTTGCTGTTCATGCGCTTACCCTGGCCTGCCGCCAGCACAATAGCTGCTGTCTTGCTCATATTTAATCCTCTTTTATCTTTCGCCCAGTTTAAGATTTGGAACGGCATTTAAGTCCATACCGCTTCTTACACCTTTAATGTATTCGTAATATCCTGCAGTACCAATCATTGCCGCATTGTCCGTACAATATACAGGTGAGGGGTGATAAAATGAAACTTCTGCCTTTTCACATTCCTTTTCAAAAGCTTCCCTCAAACTTGAGTTAGAGGCAACACCGCCTGCTATGGCAAACTTTTTGCAATCATATTCTTTAACCGCATGCATTGCATGTCCAACTAAAACTTCTATAACCGCTTTCTGGAAAGATGCCGCCACGTCAGCCTGATTGATTTCTTCACCTTTCATCTGACAGGAGTTAAGGTAATTAAGTACCGCTGATTTAAGACCGCTAAAACTGAAATCATATTCATTTTCACCAACCTTTGCCCTTGGAAAATGAATAGCATCGGGATTTCCTTCTTTTGAAACTTTATCTATCTTGGGTCCTCCCGGATAGCCCAGTCCTATTGCACGGGCAACCTTATCAAAGGCTTCACCTGCCGCATCATCCCTGGTTCTTCCGATTATCTCATATTCACCGTAGTCCTTAACCAATACAAGGTGTGAATGTCCGCCTGACACCACCAGACATACAAAAGGGGGCTCTAAATCTTTATTCTCAATAAAATTAGCACTTATATGTCCTTCAATGTGATGTACACCAACCAGAGGCTTTCCGGTTGCAAAGCTGATTGCCTTTGCAGCTGATACTCCCACCAAAAGAGCACCTACAAGCCCGGGCCCGTAGGTGACAGCAATTGCAGTGATATCGTCCAAAGTAACTCCAGCTTTTCTCAAAGCTTCTTCAATTACCTGATTAATCTTCTCAATATGCTTTCTTGAAGCAATCTCAGGTACAACACCACCATAAACCGTATGCAAATCAATCTGTGAAAAAATCACATTAGATAATACTTCTCTTCCGTTTTTTACAACTGCTGCCGCAGTTTCATCACAGGAACTTTCAATTGCAAGAATTAATACATCCTGCTTTACTTCTTCTAATTTACTCATGCCATCATCCTTCAGGGATATTAACGTTCTGTGCCAAATCCCATCCATATATTTTCCAAAGACCTTCTTCATCCTTGCGGAGTAAAAAGATTTCATTTACTGTTCTGGAACTTCCCTTTTCGACCATATAGAACGAACAATATATTCTCGCCCATTCATATCCGTCCTGTTTGAAGAAATTAACGTTTGCGCTGCCGGCCGTAGCATATCCTGTTATTTTCATTTCTTTTGTTTTGAAATCTGCTACTTCCTGTCTCAAATCTGTTATGTAATCTGCCCATGGATTATTATCCAGCAATTCTTTGTCGTATAGCTGTATTGCCTGTGCCGCAAGCTTATCTATGTCACTTTCTTCACACTTAGGATCATATAAACATAAAACGATATCACCAAAATATTTCACCACTTCCTTGACTGTAGGCGGATAATTCAGCTTCATGTCTCTTAATAATACGTTCTGAACTTTTGTAAGTGTGGCGTCAGTTTCCTTCTGTTCCGAAGATTTATTGCTAAGATAGCCATAATATGCAACCATTCCGATAATCAGCACTAATAAAATTATGGTGCCCTTTAAACCGGCAAATCTTTTCATGTACTTCCGCCTCCTTCCTTGAAACTGTAATATTTCTTATTCTTCGTCAAATCTTAATTCCACCGTTCTGCCATCTTTTGCTATAACGGTATTTGGAAAAATCTTGCGTACTTCCTTCTTATACTCTTCCGGATGAATCAGTGACGGACTGTAGTGTGTAAGCCACATTTCTCCCACCTCTGCCTTTGCAGCCATAGCAGCTGCCTCGTAAAAGGTCATGTGTTTATATTCTCTTGCCTTATCAAGTTTATCAGGCTCTCCATACATTCCTTCACATATAAACAAATCTGCCCCTTCAGCATTTTTCACAATGCTTTCTGCGGGTCTTGAGTCTGTACAGTAAGTAACCTTAAGCCCTTTTCTTGGTTCTCCAAGAACCATATCCGGTGTAAGGACTCCTGTGTCCGTTTCAATGGTTTCGCCTTTCTGCAGGCGGCTCCAGAAATTCTTTGGAATCCCCAACTGCTCAGCCTTTTCCACTTGGAATCTGCCAACTCTTTCAATCACTATGCTATACCCATAGCATACCACATTATGATTAACTCGAAAAGCCTCAAGTCTGAATCCGTCAAACTGTATCTGCTGCTGTGGCTCTGTAAGTTCTATGCATTGGATTTCAAAGGGAAGTTCCGGTGCAATAATCCGTAAGGAATTAACCACCTTGGTAAGACCTTTGGGGCCAATCACAAGAAGCGGCTCCGTCCTTTCTGCATTCCCCATAGTGAGAAGCATTCCGGGCAGTCCGCTGATATGGTCTGCGTGAAAATGTGTAAAACAGATAATGTCAATGGGCTTGGGGCTCCACCCCTTTTCCTTCATGGCAATCTGTGTTCCTTCACCGCAATCTATTAAAATACTTTTTCCGTTATATCTGGCCATCATAGATGTAAGCCACCGATACGGCAATGGCATCATGCCTCCCGTACCCAGTAAACATATATCTAACATGTTCATTCTCCTTGTAAATCAAACTATACAAGTTCTGTTTCGTCTGTCTCAGTAATCGGAATGGCAAAGTTTGATATCATATTGTGATAACACTCCTCACACAGTTCAAACCCATGTCTTTTACCATCCAGTGAGCTAAAATACCCCCATACAACATTACCGACAAAACAGCCTTCTTTTATTATACCGTTCTCTACTACCAGCTTTTTGCCACACCGATTGCAGATAACCTCTATTAATTCATTATTCTCATCATTATAGCGCATTACCCAATCCTCCCTTTGTAGGTTCTAAACTGGATACATTATATAATAAATCCACCCTTTGGGCATTGGTAACTTATGAATCATCTTCCTATCTTTTCCACATAATTACAGCATCCTCTTTGGGACGTTCGTAAAATCCGGGCCTGATTCCTTCACGGACAAAACCCAGCTTCTCATAAAGGTGAATTGCAGACGAATTCCCTGCACGTACCTCCAGCGTAAAAGCTGTTATTCCACGGTCAGCTCCTTCTTTCAATAACTCCGTAAGCATCCGGGTGGCAATACCTTTATTCTGATACGCCCCGTCAACCGACACATTAAATATGTCCGCTTCTTCAAAGCTTTCAAGTAAACCGCATACTCCCACAACTTTACCGTCACATAATGCCACCAGATACAGTGCATTATTATTTTGTAATGTTTCTAAAAAATCTTTTTCAGACCATGGCATTGAAAAATTGGATGCCTCTATGACCGCTGCATAGGGCACATCCGCCTCAGTCATCCTACGGACGTTAATCTCCATTATCAGCCTTCTCCATTCTTTCCCTCTCTGCCTGACTTAATCTCAGATAGATGGGCTGATGGGCATCGGCACTTTCAAATCTGCCTTCCTTGTAATACACCTGTGCCAAACTTCCGATGCTTGCTGCACTTTGCCTGTTCATATGTGCGGGAGCAAAGCTGTAAGGAACCTTCAAAGTTTTCGCCAGAGTGTCACGGAAAACAGGTACACCGTCTCCAAGGAAACATACTTCCCTGCCCAGTTCATTTATTTTTGCCGCAATATCATTAATATCTACTGCACACTGTTCCTCTATTATCTTAAGAGAATATGTCCCCTCGCCATCTGAAGCCTGTCCATCTCCGCTTCCGACACGCACGAATTCATATATTCCCGTATATACCTGATTTCTCCTTGCATCCATTATGGGACACACAAGTTTGTCAGTACCATATAACTGATAAGCCAGCCCCTCCAATGTAGGCACTCCGATTAAGGGTTTGTTAAGTGCAAGCCCTAAGCCTTTCGCTGTTGCCGAACCGATACGAAGTCCGGTAAAAGACCCCGGACCGCAGGCTACTGCTATCGCATCGACAGAAGACATATCAAGTTCTATCAATTCCTTTACCTCTTCAAGCATGGGAAGAAGTGTCTGTGAATGTGTTTTTTTATGATTAATTGTATATTCTGCCTGAAGCACTTCATCACAAACTATTGCTACCGATGCCACAAGCCCCGAACTGTCAAGCGCCAGGATTTTCATGTCAATCCTCCTTGTTTTCCGAAGGAAAATGCGACTACCTCTGCAGGAGCAGAGGACTTATCCCCTATTGTTATTTTACGGTAATCAAAACCTTTTTCCAAGTCTTTTTCAATAAAAATAGGTATGCGTTCCTTAGGAAGAATCTCTGCTATAAGCTCCGCCCATTCTATCAGGCAAACGCCATTTCCGTAAAAATAGTCCTCATATCCGATTTCATCCATTTCTTCCACGTCACCAATACGGTAAACATCAAAATGGTAAAAAGGAATTCTTCCTTCTTCGTATTCCTGTATAATAGTAAATGTTGGACTGTTGACGGGTCCGTCAATATCAAGTCCTGCTGCAAATCCCTGGGTAAACACTGTCTTACCTACACCCAAGTCACCTTTTAGTGTATATATCTGTCCGGCACATGCGTTCCTGCCAAACTCTTCTCCCAACTTAAAGGTTTCTTCGGATGAGAAGGTTTCAAATACTTGTTTCATTCTTTAATCTTCACTTTCTTGGGTGGCATATTTACGGAAATCACGCGTATTACATCCATTTTATAGTCCTCCATACAACGTTTTGGAATAATGGTTGCATTAATGGGGGATGTGTAAACAATGATACTCTTTGTTGTAGAAATTGCCTTGTGCATATTCTCCCAGCTTTGGGTTTCTTCCGCCTCTCCCTGACGCACCGTAAGTCCTTCTTCATTCAGAATATATTCCAATTCATTCTGAAAAACAGGATTAAGGAGCGCCTGCTGCCTGCTTTTTAAAAAGAGGCTGCAAGGCAGATACAAAAGTATTACCACACCTGCAATTAAGTATATAAATTGTCTGTTCATAAAAAATGCCACTACCAACAAAGCTCCCACACCGCTTCCTATCAGACCGGCAGCACTGTTGTACTGATGATAAAGCATATAATCGTATATATCACCTGCTGTAATTTTAACCTTTAAACGTACTTCCATTGAATCATTCCTTTTTTGTTTTTTTCAATTTCCTCATATTCTTATACATTATATTTATATTTAATTGAAAATGCAAGACTCCTGTGGATACAAAATCAATACAAAATCCACTTGACATCTGTTTTTACTAAGAGTAACATAAATCTCGAACTACATAAAGGTAAGTTCTTCGGGGTTGGGTGTAATTCCCTACTGGCGGTGAAAGCAGGCAGATTTTGTTTGTGGCAGTCCGCGACCCGTCTGCGTAACGCATACGGCTGATCCGGTGCAAATCCGGGACCAACAGTAAAGTCTGGATGAAAGAAGAAAGTATTTAGGCGTGCGCTGATTTTCCCCGGGTATTTTTATGTCCCGGGGTTTTTTATTGCATATCTTTTACGAAGAATTTCCTTTGAAAATTCGCGCCAATGCGCAAGAAATCGGAGGATTATCTATGAACAATTTATTCACAAGTATTACTGAAAACCTGGTCTTTGTGCTGGAATTCGCAGCAGTTATCCTGTCAATGTTTGTGGTGGCTTATGTTTTAGAAAAGCTTGCCAAAAAGAAAAACGGTGATACCGAAAGAATCCTAACAACCCGTAAAATGGCAATGATTGGTATGTTTTCTGCAGTTGCAACAATCCTGCATCTCTTTGATTTTCCCATTCCTTTTGCACCACCCTTTTATAAACTGGACTTTAGTGAACTTCCCATTTTAGTGGGTACATTTGCTTTTGGTCCCGTAGCCGGTGTAATGATGGAATTTTTAAAAATTCTCTTAAAATTGTTTATAAAAGGCACAAGCACAGCCTTTGTAGGCGACCTTGCAAACTTCGTAATAGGATGCAGCTTTATAATTCCCGCTTCAGCAATATATGCCTTTCGTAAAACAAAAAAAAGTGCTATTATCAGTTGTATAACAGGCACACTCATACTAACCATTTTCGGTACTGCTTTTAACGCAATATACCTTATTCCCGCATTCTCAGTGCTTTTTGGAATGCCTATTGAATCAATCCTTGAAATGGGAATGAAGGTGAACCCCTTCGTTAAAGAAGGCAGCCTTGTTAGTCTGGTGGTTGCATGTGTTGCACCCATGAACTTAATTAAGGGCGGTTTTTCATCAATTGTTACAATGCTGATTTATAAGCCCTTAAGCCCTATTCTTAAGATTGGACGTAAATAATGACAAAAGCTAAATTATTACTTAGGCAATTACAAAACGGTGAAGCAGACAATATTCTTAAAGATTTATACGGTGAAAACGAAAGGGTTATCAACACCCAGCGCACCCGTTACTGTAATGCCATATCAAAGTATATTGAGAATTTTGGCGACAATGAAGTGGAAATATACAGTGCACCGGGCAGAACGGAAATCTGCGGTAATCACACAGACCATCAGAATGGATGCATTCTCGCTGCTTCTGTAAATCTTGATGTAATAGCAGTTGTTTCCCTTAGCGATAATATGACTGTTGACTTTATATCAGAAGGCTACACCCCCATACACTGTGATATTTCCTGCCTTGATATATGCGCATCAGAAAAAGAAACTACCACTGCCTTAATCAGAGGTGTTGCAAAAGGCATGTTAAATCGCGGATACAGCTCCGGTGGATTTAAGGCATATGTAACAAGCGATGTCCTTAGCGGCTCAGGTTTATCCTCTTCCGCTGCCATGGAATCCCTCCTTGGAATTATCCAGTCAGGACTTTATAATAACCTGTCCGTATCATCCACCGAAATAGCGGTCATCGGGCATTATGCTGAGGTTACTTATTTTGGAAAGCCCTGTGGTATGATGGATGAAATAGCCTGCAGTGTAGGTGGATTTGTATTTGTGGATTTTAGCAACCAGGATTTTAGAAATCCGGGAAATCCTATTGTAAAAAACATAGATTTCGATATACTTTCAAACGGCTACAGCCTGTGCATAGTAGATACTAAGGGCTCCCATGCGGGTCTTACCGATGAATACGCTTCCATCCCCCTGGAAATGAAGCAGGTTGCCGCTTTCTTTGGAAAAGAATATTTGAATGAAATAAGTTTTGAAGAATTCTGTCAAAAACTACCGGAACTTTACGGCGCTGTTGCTGACCGTGCCATACTTCGGGCATATCACTTTTTATCGGAAAATGAGCGTGTAAAGACGGCAGCGACAGCCCTTTCAAATAACCGCTTTACAGATTTTCTTTCCGTAATCGGTAAATCAGGAAATTCTTCATACAAGTATCTGCAAAATGTATATTCAGACAAGTCTGACAAGCAGCCTATTCCCATCGCGTTATCCTTAAGCGAGCATTTTCTTGCAGACAATGGTGTCTGCAGGGTTCACGGCGGTGGCTTTGCCGGAACAATTCAGGCCTTTGTTAAAAATGATTGTGTGTCAGACTACAAGGAATTTATAGAAAAAATCCTTGGCAGGGACACCTGCCATGTGCTCAGCATCCGTCGCCAAGGATGTATAAAAGTCTTATAAATAAAATTTTACAATATTGAACTATAGACTGCATCTCTTATTGAGGGATGCAGTTTTGTATGTACATACAAATGATTACATCTGATGTGAGTTGCAAAGAATACACCAAGTTTATTGTCGGGGTCGATTAACACATATGAACCTGCTGCTCCGTCCCAACCAAATTCTCCCTTAGGGGAAAAATCCATAAACTGGTTAGTTCGCACACCAAGACCATACGCATATCCAAGTTTCATCTCTGAAAACTCTTTTAATGCCTGCTCTCCCAGGTGATTTTGTCTCATAAGGTCTATGGTTTCCTTTTTAAGCAAATCGTTTGTATTAGCCATCTTAGCCACGAAACGTCCATAATCTTCAACGCAGGATATCAGTCCGGCACCACCGCACTGATAATTGTCGGTAAGAATAAATTCGTTATTCTTTTCCATCAGTTCAAGTTCTGCGCCTTCTTCATTCTGAAGGAACTGGCTGCACATTTTGCTTCTGATTTCATCATTCAGTGTGAAGCTTGTTCTTTCCATTCCACACACATCAAAAATATTCTTTTTAAGATAATCGCCAAAAGACTCACCTGTAACTATTTCAAGTATTGCCGCAAGTACGTCATGGCTTAAGCTGTATCCAAAATGTGTTCCCGGTTCAAATTCCAATGGTTCCGTTACAAAAGTCTTAACCATCTCAATAGTTGATGAATGAGGGTTACGTTTCTTCTGCGCCAAAATTCCGCCGCGCTCCAAATTATAATCAAGTCCGGATGTCATTGTAAAAAGATGTTTGATAGTCATTGGTGTTTCTGACTTTTTAACATTATCTCCATCCTTAACAAGAAGATTCTCGTATTCGGGAATGTAACGGCTCACCTTATCGTCCAGCGAAATCAATCCTTTTTCAAGGAGCTGGAGCATGGCAGTACAGGTAATCACCTTTGTCCCGGAATAAAGAAAATATAGTTCATCTCCTTTAATGGGAACCTCTCTCTTGTCATCACTTGTTCCCGTAAAATACCTGAAAACTTCTTTTCCATGATGTGTTACAATGATGTCCGCACAAGGAATATTCTTGTTTTCAACCACATAATCCATTAACTGTTGCAACTTGTCAAAATTCATGTTATCCCTCCGCTACTCGCTTATTTTTTTGTACATATGTTCAAACAGAAAATCGCCCCAGAACTCACGCATAAGCTCTCTAAATTCCATTTTGCTTACTTCTTTACCATTTCCATTATAACAAAGCATGGTGTAAATTACACCTACTTCCATTACATGATAGCCAATTTCTTTAAAACCATTGTTATTGTAGAACTGAATACGCTTCATTCGTTCAGCATTATTCCGGCTTTTTTCATCAGGAGCTTCTGCCATAAGAATAATACGCTTATGGGGATATTGCTCTTTTATTGCCGCCAATACCCTGCTACCATACCCCTGTCCACGAAGTTCTTCTGATATGGCAAAAAAGAAAATATAAACAATATCATCATAATACACCTGATAAATAAGTCCCACAAATTGTCCATTTTCGTTGATACTACTGAATCTTGCCTTACCCTTTGCGGCACGGGACTTCATTATAAAAATCGGAATCCGCTCTGCAAGCGGGAAAGATTTTTTGTATAGTTTTATTGTATTTCTGTAATTACGCTTATCTTCAATAATGTCTAAGAATTGTATCTGCTGCATGATTGTACCTTTTCTTACCATTCATTTACCGCGTATAAAATTGCCATACGCATCTGCGTAAGAAGTGCATCTGAGAGACGGTCATATTCGTCTGTCAAGCCTCTTTTGTGCGCCGCGTATGGTGGACTGTCGTTCCATGACCCCATAGCACCAAATACATCAGCCCTGGATGCCGCAAAAAATATCTTTTCATGTGTCTTCGGTAGGGGTGGACGGGGTATAACAACTTTTTTATCGCCAAAAACAGGCTCTTGTTTCCCTTCGGCAATCGCTATTGCTTCTCTAAAAATCTTACCAAAGACCTCAAACCCAATTGTATCTGCAAAATCACTAATTTCTCCCAATATGTCCACAAATGCTTCTGTGTTATCTGTAAAAGCAGGACGCCCCGGAGGT
Source organism: uncultured Lachnospiraceae bacterium (assembly GCA_964528145.1). Classification (GTDB taxonomy): domain Bacteria; phylum Bacillota; class Clostridia; order Lachnospirales; family Lachnospiraceae; genus Acetatifactor. The sequence continues at coordinate 10,529 of CAZGSF010000051.1, forward strand.
GCAGCATTTAACTCATATTCCGTATATGTAATGTTCCACATTTCTATTTCTCTATCATAGTCCCACTGCGCTACCCAATAATGCACGTCTCCATTCTTTAGAAACGTAAACATAGACGCACGATTAGTATTGGCAAATCCAAGAATCTGACGGTTCTTTACCTTTGTGGGAATTATCATTTTGATATCCTCAAGCCCTTGCTTTTTTAATTTTTCAAACCAATCTGCCGGATTATCGGCACATTCTGCCTTAGTTCCAGACAAAGTCTTATGTTGCATGAACTGAAATTTAATACAATTCTCATATTTAATCGGTTCAAAAACAAGCCCTCTATTTTCTCTCATAGCCATTTTAACTTCCGCAGTCAATCTGCAAAGTTGATAGGTTTCGCCGTTCATTCTTTTATACCTTTCTCCATAAAAGGCGCGGCTCCGCTTTCTACAAGAGCCTGCGTCTTCAAACTTACTTTAATTCTACTGTTTTCCGATTTTCATGGTAAGTGCAATACGCTTCTTAGCCACATCAACAGTAAGAACCTGAACATCCACAACATCACCAACGCTTACTGCCTCAAGGGGATGCTTAATGAATTTATCTGTAATCTGTGAAATATGAACCAGACCATCCTGATGTACGCCGATATCCACAAACACACCAAAGTCAATGACATTACGCACTGTACCCTTCAATATCATACCGGGTTTTAAATCCTTCATATCAAGCACATCGCTTCTAAGAATAGGTGCAGGCATGTCTTCTCTGGGGTCACGGGCAGGTTTTTCAAGTTCTTTTAAAATATCAGTCAGAGTTATTTCACCGATTCCCAGCTCCTCTGCCAGTTTCTTTTTGTCTTTTACACGTTTTTCAAGAGTGCTGACTCCACCCACTACGTTAGCAGTATTCACGTTATTTGCTGACACATTGTTTTTAGTATTATCATCTTCCAATGCCATTCCACTCATGGCTGCTGCCAATGCCTTACCCATAGCGGTATTGGTATTGCGGATTACAATATTTTTCTGTTTCTTTTCATTACGCTTGCTATTTAAACCTTCTTTTACCGTACCTGAACTTCCGTCAGTCTTCGAAACAGATTTCTTCTTTGCTGACTCCTGCTGGGCCTTCTTAACATCCTCCATGGTAAGTCCCAGTTTATCCATTAATTTAACGGCCGCATCATAAGATTCAGGATGAACACTTGTGGCATCCAAGGGGTTATCTCCATCTGTGATACGCATAAAGCCTGCGCATTGTTCGTACGCCTTGGGTCCGAGTTTTGCAACTTTAAGAAGCTGCTTACGGTTGGTAAATCTGCCGTTTTGCTCTCTGTAATCTACAATATTCTTAGCAATAGGCTTGCTTATACCGGAAATATACTCTAAAAGTGACGCCGAAGCAGTATTCAAATCTACACCAACCTTATTAACCGAGTCCTCAACAACACCATTTAAAGCCTCACTTAATTTCTTCTGGTTCATGTCATGCTGATATTGGCCAACACCGATGGATTTAGGGTCAATCTTTACAAGTTCCGCCAAGGGATCCTGCAGTCGTCTTGCAATAGATGCTGCACTTCGCTGTCCCACATCAAAATTGGGGAATTCTTCTGTTGCAAGTTTACTTGCAGAATATACTGATGCTCCTGCTTCATTTACAATCACATACTGCACCGGAGTATCAAGTTCTTTAATTAATTCCACAATAACCTGCTCCGATTCTCTGGATGCTGTACCATTGCCCACAGAAATCAATGACACGTGATATTTTTTGATAAGTTTTTTAAGTTCTGCCTTTGCTTCTTCAACCTTGTTCTGAGGTGCAGTAGGATAAATAACTTTAGTATCAAGCACTTTACCGGTCTCATCCACTACCGCCAGTTTACATCCGGTACGGAAAGCAGGGTCCCATCCGAGAACCACTTTGCCTTTAATAGGTGGCTGTAAAAGAAGCTGTTCCAGATTCTTACCGAATACTGTAATAGCACCGTCTTCTGCCTTTTCAGTCAAATCATTACGGATTTCTCTTTCAATAGCAGGTGCTATTAAACGTTCATAACTATCCTTCACCACATCCTTTAATATTGGTGTTGTGTATTCGTTCTCTTCGGTAATAACCTTTTTCTCGAGGAATAAAATAATACGGTCAACAGGCGCAATAACCTTTACCGTTAAAATCTTCTCACTTTCACCACGGTTTAATGCAAGTACACGGTGACCTGCAACCTTTTTCACAGGCTCTTCGTACCGATAATACATCTCGTATACACTTTCAGCCTTTTCATCCTTGGCAGCACTTACAATAGTGCCTTCTTCAACTGTAGCCTGACGTATGTAACTGCGGTAATCTGCTTCGTCGGATATACTTTCCGCAATAATATCCATTGCCCCCTGAATAGCTTCCGCAACAGTTTTTACTTCCTTTTCTTCAGATACATATTTCTCTGCCTCTGTTTCTACAGCCTCAGTCGCATTCTGAGCAAGAATGTACTCTGAAAGACCTTCAAGTCCCTTCTCCTTTGCAATGCTTGCTCTTGTTTTTCTTTTAGGACGGTAGGGACGATACAAATCCTCAACCACCACCAATGTCTCTGCCGCAAGAATCTTTGCTTTTAATTCATCCGTCAGTTTGCCTTGCTCCTCTATACTGGAAAGAACCTGTTCCTTCTTCTCCTCAAGGTTACGAAGATAAGTCAGGCGCTCATACAGATTACGTAATTGTTCATCGTTAAGAGAGCCTGTAACTTCCTTACGGTAACGGGATATAAACGGGATAGTATTGCCTTCATCAATTAATTTCACGGCAGCTTCTACCTGCCACTTCTCCACGCTCAGTTCTTCTTTAAGCTTTAAAATAATGTCCATAAAACTTACTCCATTTCTTTTCATTGCATAAGATGCATACATATGATACAAATTCTACTGCCTATTATACAGAATTTTTATTGTTGTAACAAGAGTTCTTTTACCTATATTAATACGATAACAAATGTTTTTTCTATAGACTAATATAGTCAATGTCATACGCGTCATAAACACCGCAAAATCCCCAATTTATCGCAAAACCGAGTGTCATTGACTTG
>CAZGSF010000052.1:0-13587 GCA_964528145.1 uncultured Lachnospiraceae bacterium
CGTCGAAGATGTTGTGGAACTGGATAATGAAGTCTGGGATGTAGTTTCTACTATCGTTCCATCCTGTACTTGTGCTATTGCGCTCATCTGCGTACTCCTTTCTATGCCGTGTAATCTACGGTGTTACCATTTGCTTCCATCATGGAAACTGCCAACTGCTCTTCTTCGCTTAACTCGTCCTCCGTATGCAATTCCGGATTACTTAAGTTAATCCTTCTTACTGCAGATTTCTTCTTGTCATCTTCTCCGGCACTTTCTCCGCCCCTGCTATCTTCATATTCCTGGCGGAAACCGTTTGCCTGTACGCTAACCTCAATAGCTTCAACCTTAACTCCCTGCTCTGTAAATGTTTCTTTAAGCTGGATAAGCTGGCTTTCTATTGCTGCCTTTACTGTTTCATTCTGTGCAGTAAACTGTGCTGTAATGACACCTTCCTTAGATGCGATATGTACATTGACATTTCCTAAGCTTTCGGGATTAAGCTGCATTTCAAGCTGCGTCATCTCGGGTTTAATCTGGACCTTCATATAGTCCATAATCTGATTCATAATCTCCTGTGTCTGCTGTGCTGCAAAAGAAACGTTTCCGTTAACCGCTGCATTCTGTACAGATATATTCTGATTCAAATTCTGTGCAAATACATTTTGGTTCATGGGAGTATCCTGTCCTTTCGCCTCATTGCCGCCTGTTTGGTGACCATTTTTGTTATTGTCATCCTCTGCAACAACAGTTTCGTCAAACACCTCTGTTGTCTTTACTTCAACAGGCTTGGATTCTGTTTCACTCACGGGTTTGTCATCCTCAATCTGTACATTTTCTTCACCGTCAGTTAAATCCTCAACGATAATTTCAGGTTGCTTTGTTGAAACAGCATCAGTTTCAACCATTTCAGCTGTCTGTACTTCCTGAGCATGAACCTGTGTCAAAGCTTCATCCAATTGTTCTTCGGATATTGTAAAAGCAGCCTGCATCTGAGTTTTTAGATTCTGAACAAACTGGGTAAGATTCTTAAGAGCATCACCCAATTCAGCATTTGTCAAAAGTGCCATCGGGTCGGTCTCCCCTGAAGCTTCCATCACAACAGCCATCAAATTCTCAGGCTGAAGCAAATCAACCATTGTTAAACCAAGAACTTCCATTATCTCAAGTACTTCTTCCTCGGTAACATTAAGTTCTTCGGCAATTTCTTTTACAATTTCTTCACCGGCCTCTAAGGCAGCATCCTTAACCTTGTCCATGTTGTCGGTATTAGTGCTTTCCGCATTTGACACCTCTTCGTTTTTAACACGGTCACGTGTACTGCTGGTTACCTTGGTCTGTGTCTTTGTTGCTGATTCTGCCTGAACATTGCCAGTCTGTGTCTGGGGCTGATTGCTTTCGGTTTGTTTGCTCAAAACATCAGTGAAGCTGCCTGTTTCACCGGTTCCAAATACCTTGTCCGGTGCTTTTGCGGCAAAATCCATCATCATCGATTTTGCATTGTTTACAGGTATGCTTGTCATTCACATTCCTCCTCTCTTAAGTTTTCAAGGTGCAATCCGTTTAGGACTCAGTTATTATATCGGTTTAAAGTCTTATTTACTTAAGACTCCGGGTCCATAATTTTTGTAAGTTTTGCTGCAACTTCCGCGTCCATAACTCCCATGATTTTACCCCTGTCCTCTGCGGTCATCTGCCAGAGAATTCTTGCCGCAAGTTCCAAATCATTGGTCATGGCTTCAAAAATTCCCGCTGCCTCTTTAGGCTTCATTTCCGCATACGCCTGAGCATATTCTTCAACCTTGGAATTCTCTTCAAGCTGCACAATAACCTGCTTATACAATTCTTCCGCCATTGCAGGGTCCATTTCCTCATAATACTTTACGTATTCTTCTGCTCCGGGCCCCTTTTCGGCATATATTACCTCTTCATAAAATTCATTCTTTATTCTCTGGAACTCAACCTGCTTATCCTCAAATTCCTTAAGACGCAGTATTTCCGCTTTAAGTTCCATAATTTCTTCCGATTGTGTCGTATCGGAGGACTTGGTTTCTTCAAGCTCCTGTTCCAAAAGATAAATATAATCCACAGCCTCTTTAAGACTGCTATAGCCACCATATCCGGACTCATCATCTGTTTCCATAACCGTATCATCCGGAAGTATTTTGTTAATCACCGGAACATTCTTGAACAGAGGTGCCATAACCCCCGAACCGAATCCGCCTACATCAAGTTTAATAAGCAACACAAGAATAGCAATCCAGATTGCCACAATCACAATTGTAACAAAAAAGACAGATACACTGCTGCCTTCACCGTCATCATCTTCCAGTTCAGCTTCTCTTTCGGCAATTTCTTTTGCACGCTTTTTTGCTTCCTTTTTCTGCTTAACCTGATCTGCTTTTAGTTTATTTTTTTCTTCCCTTAATCTTCTTTTTTCGTTCTTTAGGTTACGTTCAATTTCATCTGCTACGCCCATATTAATTTCTCCCTGCCGGGTCACGTATTACACTCTCTGCCGTTACGCCTCACCCGTGCCATCCTTTATCAGTTTCTGACCGTATGTATAACTGGTCAGCTGGTCTATTTCTTTACTTTCGGAACGGTTTTCTTCCATCATAAATTCTTCAAAAGCTTTCTCCTTCAAGGTTTCGTGCATCTTACGGTCCTTCATAATCTCCGTAAGCTTCACTCTTGCCCTCTCAACCTGTTCCGCCGCCAGCTGTACATTAAGAAGCTGGGCCTTTATATATTCGTCCATACGAAGGATTGCTGTCTTATTATCTATAATGTCCCTGACTTTCAAGCTATCCTGCAGAAGCTCTTTCGCCTCTTCTTCATACGCAAGTTTGCGCATCCTTAAAGCCTCAAGCTTTTCTTCTTCCTCATCAAGGGCGGCTTTAGCCGCTGCAAACTCCTGCTTCGCCTGATTCTCCATCTTTAATTTGACATTAAGAATACTCTGCATCCGATAACGGAAACGCGCCATTTATATCACCCACATCATGACTCTGCAAACAAATCATTAAGCATCTGTATTGTTTCGTCAAAAGTAAATTTCGAATCAACATCCTGCAGCAAAAATGCATTTGCCGCATCATTCTTTGCCACCGCAAAGTCAATGGACGGATTACTGCCGGCACGGTATGCACCGATATTAATCAAATCCTCTGCTTCTCTGTAAGTTGCCATTACATTTTTAAGTTTACCGGCTGCAGTCTTATGCTCTCTTGTTGCAATCTGCCCCATGCATCGGCTTATACTTTGAAGAACATCAATAGCCGGATAATGATTTTTATGTGCAAGCTTACGGTCAAGCATAATATGTCCGTCAAGAATGCTTCGCGCAGTATCTGTGATGGGCTCATTGAAATCATCACCATCAACCAGGACTGTATATAATCCTGTGATGGAGCCAACATCATCACAACCTGCACGTTCCAAAAGCTTGGGCATTTCGGAATATACGCTGGGCGGATATCCTCTTGTCACCGGAGGTTCTCCGCTCGCAAGACCAATCTCTCTTTGTGCCATGGAAAAACGTGTAAGTGAGTCCATCATAAGCAGCACATCCCTGCCCTGGTCCCTGAAAAATTCAGCAATAGCCGTAGCGGTCTTTGCCGCCTTGTTACGCTCCAATGCCGGTCTGTCAGAAGTCGCAACTACTACTACCGACCTACGCATTCCTTCCTCACCAAGGTCACGTTCTATAAATTCACGCACCTCTCGTCCACGTTCTCCGATTAGTGCAATTACATTAATATCCGCTTTTGTATTACGGGCAAACATTCCCATCAGGGTAGACTTTCCTACACCGGAGCCTGCGAATATACCGATTCTCTGGCCCTTTCCAACTGTAATAAGGCCATCCACTGCCTTAACTCCAAGAGGTAGCACCTCACTTATAATCTTGCGGCTCATGGGGTCCGGTGCCGGTGCTTCCACCGAATAAGCTTCCCCTTGTGGTATCGGGGATTTGTCAAGGGGACGTCCCAATCCGTCAAGAACCATTCCGAGAAGATCATCGCTAACCTGCACTGTCAGGGGTTCTCCGGTATTCTGTACAATGCAACCGTTTCCGATTCCATCCGTAGCATCATAGGGCATCAACAGGGTCTTCCCGTCTTTAAAACCTACAACCTCTGCAATAATCTCGGATGCGCCCTCATGGTCAGGAATTATCCTGCACATATCTCCCAATTTGGCATCAGGACCTATTGATTCTATTGTAAGTCCTACAACATTAACCACTTTTCCTTTTTTTATGAAAAGTGGCTCTTCCGTCGCTTTATGATATTTATTAAAATTAATATCAACTATATTCAAAACTTATCTATTCCTTTTCAAAAGACAATAGTTTTATCTTTCTGGTTAATTCCGATAATTGTGTTCCCAGCCCGCAATCAAAAATACCGCCGTCGGTTTCTATAAGGCATTCATTCTCGCGGAGAGATATATCTTCTATTATTTCAACAGTGGCATTAAGTGCCATAACACTATCCTGTATCACCGATTTCTGCGAACTTACATAAGGAAAATCTTCTTTGGCAACATGCACCAGATAAGTTTTGGAGCTTCCGGCACGGCTCATTGCCGAACCTATAAGATGAACCAAAATCTCCTTATGCTGCCCCAATTCCACATGGAACAAATGCTCATATATGCTTGTCAGTGTATCAATAAACCGTGGTTCCAGTTCTTCCACCAGTTGCTGATACTCTGCCTCAATCTGCCTCTTTTGGACTTCCAATTCACTTTTAAGGGAATCAAACTGTGCCTTTCCTTCCTGTTCTCCCTTTTGAAAGCCCTGGGAATACCCTTCATTACGTGCTTCTTCAATTACCCTAAGCCGTTCTTCCTCCAGTGCAGCCTTAGCCTCATCTTCCATCTGAAAAATCCGTTCTCTGGCTTCCGCAAGCAGTTCTTCCGGATCCGGACCCGCATAAACAACAGGTTCTTCCTCAACTATAGCCGAGATTCCATCTTCTTCGTCCATAGTTTCAACAACCTCTATTTCCCTTGCCTGAAGTCCCGCTTTAAATCCGCTTTTATCCTGTTCTTCACGTACTTTATGATAATTTTCCAATTTTCTGGCAATAAGTTCGTTGCTGTCTACAAGACATTTGTTCTCATCTGAAACAATGGTCATACCACGCTTCAACAGATTACTATACAACAATCTCGTCACCTCCACCTCTGGAGATTACAATTTCTGCAGAGTCTTCCAGTTTACGGATAATATTAACAATTTTCTGCTGGGCTTCTTCAACATCCTTCATACGCACAGGACCCATGAATTCCATGTCCTCTTTAATCATAACTGCCAGACGCTTGGAAAGGTTGTTAAAGATTGCGTTCTGAACCTGTTCATTGGAGCCTTTAAGTGCCATTGCCAGGTCATTATTATCAACATCACGGAGTACACGCTGGATTGCCCTGTCATCAAGCAGCAAAATATCCTCGAACACGAACATCTTCTTGCGGATTTCGTCTGCAAGTTCCGGTTCTTCGATTTCCAAGGTTTCCATGATATGCTTTTCTGTTCCTCGGTCTACAGTGTTCAAGATATCTACCACTGCATCCACACCACCGACAATGGTGTAATCCTGGTTTACCAAGGATGCAAGCTTTGTTTCCAACACCTTCTCCACTTCCTTAATGACATCAGGACTTGTACGGTCCATAGTCGCAATTCTCTTAGCAACATCAGCCTGCCTGTCAGGCGGGAGTGATGCGATAATCATAGCAGACTGGCTTGCAGATAAATAAGACAAAATAAGTGCAATAGTCTGGGGATGCTCGTCAGCAATAAAGTTAAGCAGCTGGCTTGCATCTGTCTTTCTTACAAACTCGAAAGGTTTTACCTGTAAGGAAGCCGTCAGTTTGCCGATAACCTCCAATGCCTTTTCCGCACCAAGTGCATTCTCCAAAAGTTCCTTAGCATAGGAAATACCACCCTCTGCAATATACTGCTGTGCAAGGCACACTTCATAGAACTCATTGATAACCTGCTCTTTTACCTGTGGCATAACGCTTCTGGTATTAGCAATTTCCAATGTGAGCTCTTCAATCTCTTCCTCTTTCAAATGTTTAAATATTCCGGCAGAGCGCTCCGGTCCCAGTGCAATCAAAAGAATCGCAGCCTTTTGAATTCCGGTCACGCTGCCGCTATCCGTCCTAGCCATGCTAATTACCCCCAGTCCTCATTCAGCCAGTTACGAAGCAGATTGGCCGCAGCTTCGGGATTCTCATCCACAAATTTTTCAATCATAACTCGCTTCTCTGACTTATTCTCGACACCGATACCTTCCACCTCAGACTCAGGTGTAGACTGCAGTAAGCTTTCCAGAGATAATTCTTCCTCCGGAGCAAGTTCCTGTTTGGTCTGCATGCTCCGTATAACAACAAAACCAAGCAATGCTAAGATTAACAGTATCAGAATTACTGACACAATGTCCGTTACAAGCACACTGTTGTCTTTATCAATAAATTCATTACAGCTGTAAGCCATAATCGTAATATTCTCAACATTCATGCCTGTTGCAGTAGCAACCGCACTATAGAATTCCTCATCAACAACCATCTTCTGTGCTGCTGAGTTGGCCGCTTTGTATTCATCCCATGTAATGCCGTCAAGAAGCCCCTGGCTTTTGGCATCTTCTTCTTTGATTACTTTGTAATTAACTGCAGTAATGGTAGCCGAAGATTTTGCATAATTGATTTTCCCCGGAGGTGTCTCCGAAGACTCGGTATATGAGTTGGGCAGATATTTACGGTATTCTTCCGATTCACTGGAGGAAGAATTGGAATAGTCCTGCCACTGATATGTAGTTGTGTCATCATTACTGTCAGTACCCGGAATCCCTCCGTCAATACCGGTGGATTCCGCCTGATATATTGTCTCTTCCGACAACATACCTTCCGTACGTCCGTCAGGCGCATCATAGGTCTGTGTCGTACTGCTCACAGATGAAAAATCAATGTCGAGATTACATGCAACCTCTACAGAGTTAAACTGTCCGGTTCCATAAATTACTCTTTTAACAGAATTAATCACCTGATTCTCCTGCTGTTGTCTTGCCGTAAGCTGAGAGCTTGCCAGACCACCTACACTAATCTCACTGGAGCCGGAGAATAACAATCTTCCGGCCATATCCAGAATGGTAATATTATTAGTGGTGGTATTTCCCAGTGATGTAGCAACCGCACGGGCAACATACGCTGCATTCTCCTCTGTAAAATCACCTTGAAGTTCCAAAAAGATTGCCGCTGACGTTTCCTGAGTAGTTGCAATCAGTGTTCCGTCCTGCTCCGGAACGGTAAGCTGTACCCATGCCATCTTAACAGCAGGCATACTCTCAATAATGCTCTCTAACTCACTCTGTCTTAAAGCAACATAACGTTTCTGTTTATCAGATTCGGTTGTAGAAAAACCACCGCTTGTAACATCATCAATAGTCATTGTGGTTGTGGTAAAACCTGCTGCGCCCAAAGCCAGTGCCGCCGTAGGCTTATCCTCTTCTTTAACCATAATCTGCAGACCATCTGTGGATGTATTATAAGCAATTCCTGCACCGTCTAAAAGTTCAACCACTTCCGCCGCTTCCGCAGTGGTTTCATAACGGCCCAGTTCTACAAATGTAGGTTGTGAAAACACCCAAATCAGGATAGCAAATGCAAATATAACTGCCGCTGCAACCCCGATTATTGCTGTCTTTTGTTTTGCCGTAAATTTATTCCACCATTCCAGAACTTTGGCCCAAAGTTCTTTTATCTTGTCAACCATGTACCTTCTCCTTGCAAAGCTATCCGTTATAAATCACAATAATTCATTAAATCTGCATATTCATAATTTCTTTATATGCTTCTAAAAATTTGTCTCTGACAGCTACCGTATACTGAAGTGCTGTAGATGCCTTCTGGAGCGCAATGGTTAAATCATGGGTATTTTCGGACTCACCCAGGGCAAATAACATTTTCTCGTTTTCTGCATCGGAAAGATACGCATTTGTAGTATTTAAATTATCTATTGCAGTATTTAAAATAGAATCAAAAAGATTGCCTTCTGCTATCTTGCCGGAAGTATCGGTGCTACTCACCTTGGCAACCGACGATACGGCATCAGTCGAAAGACTCATGATAGATGAAATATCCATAATTACACTCTCCTCTTAAGTAACTTAAGTTACGCTACCCTTCCCTATTTTATCACTGGCTCATTTCAAGCCCTTTAAGAGCCATGCTCTTGCTTGCATTGAATGCAGTCGCATTAGCCTCATAGGAACGGCTGGCATCAATAAGATTAGTCATTTCTGTGACTATATTAACATTAGGATACCAAACATATCCATCATCGTCGGCATCAGGATGGGAGGGATCATACACCTTGGTCATCTCAGTCCACGTATCCTCGTACACCCCATCAACGCGCACGCCTTTACCGGTATAATTATCTATCTGACGATTCAAAACACGACTAAATGAAGTCTGTCTGTCCTTCTCCTCAAAAGTTACAACCTTTCTCCTATAAGGAGTACCGTCAGCAGTTCTTGTGGTGTTGGCATTAGCCACATTCTCGGAAATAATATCCATACGGTAGCGCTGTGCCGTCATACCCGATGCATTAATGTCAAATGAAGAAAATATGCTCATAACTTACCCCTCCTTACTTCATAACCATCTGCAGATTTGAAAATTCTGAATTAATACTTTGCATAATACCCTGATAATAAAGCTGGTTCTGAGCAAGGTATACGCCTTCTGCATCAGGATCCACATTATTACCATCCAAACGATAAGAATACCCTGAATTGTCCGTATATGGTCTCGCATCCAATCTGTCATAATCAATATTGGAAACCACCTTATCCAATGTATCCCTGGAATCTCTCGTTCCACCGTACTTAGCCGTACGTAATGCTTTCTTAAGTTCTGTCTCAAATGCAACATCCTGACGTTTATACCCCGGAGTGTCTGCGTTAGCAATATTGTTTGCAATGGCGTCATTACGGATCCATGCCGCATCCGCTGCTTTATCTAATACGTTTATGTAATCGTAAACATTTGTATTAATCATCTGTCCACCTCTTATCAAAAGACATAATTTTGGTATCATATTCTATTATATGATATTTTCAAAAAAACACAAGATGAAAAAAACAAAAAAGGACTTATTGAATTTCAATAAATCCTTTTATCCCTACAAATTATCTGCCGTCATCCCTGGCGGTTTTAAATTGTATATTAAACCTATAAACTATAACCTTTATTTCTTACTATTCTGCCGCTTCAATGCTTCGATCTCTTCAAAAACCACATCATTGAGAACCTTGATATAAGTACCCTTCATTCCTGATGAACGTGATTCTATTACGCCGGCACTTTCAAACTTACGCAATGCATTAACAATAACGGAACGGGTAATGCCTACTCTGTCTGCGATTTTACTTGCAACAAGGATTCCTTCCATGCCGCCAAGTTCATCGAAAATATGGGTAATCGCTTCCATCTCGGAGAATGAAAGAGTGCTGATTGCTGATTTAACAACTGCAAGCTTACGGTTCTCTTCTGCGCTCTCTTCATTAACCGCCCTAAGCATTTCAAGTCCCACAACAGTATTACCGTACTCACACAGAATAATATCGTTTATATCATAAGGCTCATCATTCTTATATATAAACAATGTGCCCAGACGCTCTCCTGCAATCTCAATGGGAACGATAATCGCCTGAAAACGGTTGGTATCAATATTCTCAAATCCCAAAGTCTGAAGATTAACATTCTCTTTTGTGGAAAGGATACCAAGCAAACGCTCATTAAGCATAGGGTCAATGAAACCGCCAACATTATCCTGTAAGAGTTCTTCAACAACCTCTATACCGTCTGCCTTGCCGATTCCCAGAACCTTACCCTTCTTACTGATTACCAGCACATTGGAGCAAAGAATCTCTCTTAATACCTTACAAATATCATTAAACACTACTTTGCTTGAATTGTTGTTGTGAAGTAACTTACCAATTTTTCTGGTCTTATCCAGTAATTGTACGCTGCTCATGGGCCTGCCTCCTTTACACATACTTGCATAGTTAAATATTAACACACAAAAGAATGGATTGCAATGCATTTTGTGTAAATTTTCTTACAATTTGGATATTTTCACACTCTTTCCGGAAAAATTATTTATTTTTCATATATCCGCAATGTTCATCGGGACATACCAGTTTATTTCCTTTTTCAAGGAGCATTGTATTACACTGGGGGCACTTCTCTCCTGAAGGCTTCTGCCATACCATGTAGTCGCACTCAGGAAAATCTATACATCCAAAATATTTTCTGCCTTTTTTGGTCTTTTTGATTACTATATCCTTACCGCACTTAGGACACTCAACACCTATTTTCTCAAAATATGGTTTGGTATTGCGACATTCAGGGAAACCGGGACATGCCTGGAAACGACCGTGAGGGCCGTATTTAATAACCATGGGGCGGCCACAGAGTTCACAATCTTCTCCCGAAGGTTCGTCTGCTATTGTAACCTCATCCAGTTCCTTTTCCGCCATTTTGACAGCTTCATCAAGATCCGGATAGAAGTTGGATACAACTGTTTTCCAAGGAACCACTCCTTCCTCGATGCCGTCGAGCAAGGCTTCCAGATTAGCCGTAAAATTAACATCAACAATGGTAGGGAAGGCGTCCTTCATCATTTTGTTGACAACCTCACCAAGCTCTGTGATGTATAAATTCTTATTCTCCTTAACCACATATCTTCTTGCAAGAATTGTGGTTATTGTGGGAGCGTACGTACTTGGGCGTCCTATTCCCAATTCCTCAAGGGCACGCACAAGACTTGCCTCAGTATAATGCGCTGCCGGCTGGGTAAAGTGCTGCTTGGAATCAAACTCTTTAAAGATAAGTTCAGTATCCTCGCTAAGCTCTTTTAACATCTGATTACTGTCTTCTTTATCATCATCCTGTACATAAACACTCATAAATCCATCGAAAGCAATCTTTGATGCTGCCACGGTAAAACGATGATTACCTGCATCTATTTTTACAGAGGTGGTATCAAAACGCGCCGCGTTCATCTGACTTGCGGCAAATCTTTTCCATATCAACTGATATAATCGGAACAAATCCCTTGGAAGCTGTTCTTTTATTGCAATGGGACTACGCGAAATATCTGTAGGTCTTATTGCCTCATGGGCATCCTGGATTTTTTTATCATTCTTTTTAACACTATCGCCCACCGCGCAGTATTCTTCACCATATTGATTTGTGATATATTCCTTTGCGTTCTTCTCAGCTTCCTCCGAAACACGGGTAGAATCGGTACGAAGATAGGTGATAAGACCAACTGTTCCTTCACCCTTTATCTCCACGCCTTCATATAACTGCTGTGCAAGGCGCATTGTCTTCTGGGTAGAAAAGTTTAAGGTCTTACTGGCCTCCTGCTGCAAGGTGGAGGTTGTAAAAGGAAGGGGCGCTTTTTTAATACGCTCGCCTTTCTTCACTTCGGATATTTTATATTCAGCTTTTTTAAGTTCTGCTAAAATCTTATTAAGCTCTTCTTCACTGTTAATTGTAACTTTGCCGTCTTTTGTGCCATAGTACTTGGCAACAAGAGGCTTTTTCTCACCGGGTATGCTAAAAGATGCATCCAGACTCCAGTATTCTTCCGGAATAAATGCATTAATTTCATCTTCCCTGTCGCAAATAATACGTAAGGCAACTGACTGCACACGTCCTGCACTCAGTCCCCTCTTAACCTTTGCCCAAAGCACCGGTGAAATCCTGTAACCAACCATACGGTCAAGAATTCTTCTGGTCTGCTGGGCATCCACCAGATCCATGTCGATCTCTCTGGCATGCTTTAATGACTCTTTCACCGCATTTTTGGTAATTTCATTGAAGGTAATACGATATACCTTCTTATTTTCCAATTTCAATGCCTGTGACAAATGCCATGAAATAGCTTCACCCTCACGGTCAGGGTCGGTTGCAAGATAAATTTTCTCTGCTTTCTTCACTTCTTTACGAAGATTTGCAAGCACATCACCCTTACCACGAATTGTTATATATTTAGGCTCATAGGTATTCTCGTCAAACCCTAACTGACTTTTGGGCATATCACGAACATGACCGTTGCTTGCCACAACTTCATAATTTGCTCCCAAAAATTTCTTTATCGTTTTTACTTTTGCAGGTGATTCCACTATCACAAGATATTTCGCCATTACTAAATCCCCATTCTTTGTACTGTCTTGTCAGCAATCGTGCTTCACTATACACTAAAAAAACAAATGATGCAAGTAAAAACGTAAATTTTTACAGTTTTTTCATGTTTTTAAGGATTTTCCTTACTCTTTGCCACACCAGTCCTCAATGGCGGGAATGAATCAGTCCCCTTGTTCTTTTACTTTTTTGTCTTTCAAAAATACCACTTTCTACAGTAGAAATTTAGAGGTATTACATTATAATCCACCTATAGTTCTACCGCTTTATCGTTATGCTGTTTAGTTAAAAAAGTTGGATATCCGGTAGAATTACCAAGACGGATTAGAAATCCTGCACAGACAGAAGCTGTGCGGCAACTTGTTATTATAATAACGCTATTTTCACTTCATTTATCGTAAGCACGCCCATGGCGCGCAAACCGAAAAAGGAAAGCAAAAATATGCTTTCCTTTTCACGTTTTATGTCTTCATAAATACTATATTTAAATAATTAATTCAAATCAAACAGGTATGTCTGTATGATATCCAAAGTAGCATATGATGAATCGGTTGTTTTATCACCTAAATCAGACGCAATTACACTCTTTACTCCGAATGTTAATTTTCCCTTGTTTCCAATACAAAAATCAAGTTTATCCTGAGGCATTTTCAAATAATAAGTCTCACCACTTTGAAGTGTATTCGGATCTAACGCATCAACAATGCCATCCTTGAATACCTTCCATTCAAAGCCAGTCCATCTTTTTTCCGAATCCGTTTCTTCTGTATCCGTTTCATTAAGTGGTATGCGTACGATTTTCACATTTCCGGTTTCTTCATCTACTTTTTCGTATTCATAATACGGTGTAAATACCATATTCCTTGTACCTTTAACAAAGTTAACGTCATTCACCTTGAAATATATCTTTTCATCTGCCGAATCCGCAGTAGCATTAATTGATGACGCATTAGGATCTAAATCAACATAATGTCTATACAACACATTCTTCTCCACCGCATCAGCACTACCATCTTCCAGAATGGTAATTTCTGGAGTCTTGATACCTGCATTATACGCTGCAATCATGGTATTGATGAACAGCTTAGCTTCTTCCACCTGCGTAGCAGTCTCATTACCTGCATCACCCATACCGGTATATGTTACGTTACCTTTATTATAGATATAATAATTATTGGCAACATCATTAGGGGACGCAGAGTAGATTGTTTCCTGATATTGTCCGCTATATGTTCCATAATCCGACAATCTGTTGTCAAGACAATACCATACTACCAAGTCTCCCTGCCCGTCATTATCATCATCTGTGGTCATGTCCAACTGATAGTACTGTGAATGGGTATATGATATAGGGAATCTTTCCGCAAGCTTATAAGG
>CAZGSF010000053.1:0-13524 GCA_964528145.1 uncultured Lachnospiraceae bacterium
GTAGTTGGTATGAAATCCCGTGGTGTTTATGAGACCCCCGGCGGAACCATCCTTATGGAGGCTCATCAGCAGTTAGAAGAGCTTATCCTTGACCGCGATACATATACCTTAAAGAAAGAAATGGGCAACAAATTTGCTGATTTGGTATATGAAGGAAAATGGTTTACACCTAAGCGCGAAGCTATCCAGGCATTTATCGAGAAAACACAGGAATATGTAACCGGCGAAGTAAAATTCAAATTATACAAAGGTAATATCATCAAAGCCGGCACTACTTCACCTTATTCTTTATACAATGAAAGCATTGCCTCCTTTACTACCGGCGATTTATATGACCACCACGACGCAGAAGGCTTCATCAACTTATTCGGACTTTCCTGTAAAGTTCGTGCTATGAAAATGCAGGAAGTAGAAAACAACAAATAATTTTTTAGTTAAGAGTTCCAAAGAGGTTTTATTTCATGCAGGTAATATTACTATTAATCGGCTATGTAATAATAATGAATCTTATAGGCTTCTTCCTAATGGGAATCGACAAAAGGAAAGCTGTTAAACGGACATTTCGTATTCCGGAATCTACACTTTTCATTGTGGCTCTCATAGGTGGGAGCCTTGGCTCTTTGCTGGGAATGTACGTTTTCAGGCACAAAACAAGACACTGGTATTTCGTATATGGAATGCCTGCGATACTTATTCTTCACATAATAATTGTATTGGTGATGATTTATTCACCGATACAGATTATTACTTTATAAAAATTCTATAATTCCCCATACTCTTATTGTAATCTTGTTTATCCTATGATACAATATCGTCAAAGCAATAGATTTCTTATTAATTCTTTTGCAGTTATCTGCATCTGACAGAACCTTCTGTTCTCAAATTCTTGAAATCCTGCTTTAAACCCATTAACACAACAAGCAGGAAGATGCAGACAACAACCGTGTTATTCCCATTCTCCTGCCAACTGAACAAGGAGGATGTCTATGACACAAAGCTTAACTGTACCACACACAAAACTGGATGATTTGAATCTGGTAGACAAATTTCTTTTTGATGAAACCATGGAAGATACGGAGTCTTATCAGGCTCAACTGGATGTTTCTCTTTTAGAACCGGGCTCTGTTGATTTTAATCAGCTAAACGATTCCTGTTTCATTTTAATTGCACCCTTTGATATTTTTGGACGAGGTCTTTACCGGTATACCTTTGAAGGAACCTGCTTGGAATGCCCTGATTTAAAAATACAGGACGGTGCAAGGCGGATTTTTATTAACACAAACGGTACAAATGATGCTGATTTTTCTCAGGAATTTCTTGATTTTATGAAATATATAACATCATCAACCGATGAAGCCGCCCGCAACACATCCAGTTCCAAAATTAAACTTATTCACCAGAACGTACGTAAAATCAAAGCCTCAGAAAAGATGGGAGTGAAATTTATGCAACAATGGGAAATAGAAGTTCTTGCAAGGCAAGAAGGACGAGAGGAAGGGCTTAAAGAAGGCATTAAAGAAGGTTTTGAAAAAGGTACTAAATCCGGATTAGAAAGCGGAATAAAAGCACTTATTACTGATAATTTAGAAGAAAACATTCCCATGGAGCGTATAATTGAAAAATTAATCCACCACTTTTCTCTGACAAAAGAAAATGCTGAGGAATATTATAAAGAATATACAAAGCATCATATTATTTAGATAAACGTACCGCCAAATTCAACATGTCTGAACGCTACGCGTGAGTTTTGAATTTGGCGGTTTAATATCGTATTCTTTATGTGCTGATTAATTTTTACAAAAGTACTTTAGTTTTTGTATAACCTACTTAGCCCCTTACGCCACCACAATAATCCCTCCATCATTGGCGTACAGACTGCTAAGTCCCCTCATATTAACTATTATAACTTTTTTAAACTGTGCTTTTGCAAGAATCATCTTCTTTACTGCCTCTGCACGTTCCGGACAGTTACAATGAGATATGGCAAGTATTTTGTTCTTTGTATCCGTAACTTCATTAACCACGGTATCCGCCATTTTGGCAAGAGCTTTTTTGATACCTATTGTCTGGAATCTCTGGATAATTATACCCTTATCAGCGCCCATTACAGGCTTTATGTTCAAGGTGGTAGCAACAAGGGCTTTCACACCTGTAAGTCTTCCGTTTTTGCGCAGTGTTTCAAGATTATCCAGCACAAAATATGTTTCAATCTCGTCTCTGAATTTCTCTATTTTTTCTACAATTTCTTCAAAGGAAAAACCTGCTTCCTCATATTCCATCAGTTTTAATGCAATCTGCATTTCGCCGCAGCTTGCCGATTCAGAATCTACCACATGAATATTTTTATGACCATATTTTTCAATATACAGGCTTTTGCCAAGCTGGGCACTGTTATAACTTCCGCTTAATTTTGCAGATAATGTAACAACATAAATGTTATCAGCATCAACATTATACGCATTCATAAATCTTTCAGGAGATGGGCAGGATGACTTTGCATATCCGGGATATTCTGCCACGCGCCGCAAAAAATCTGCCTGGTCGAAATCATCATCATCAAGAATATGATAATCCCCTATTTCCAGTCCCAGAGGAACACGTTCAAATCGTACATCATTCATATATTCTTCAGGAAGTTCACAACAACTGTCTACAACGATTTTGTAACTCATAAAAATCTCCATTCTGATATTAATTAAATATTTACGGCCATGTTATACAGGCACATCAAACCACCACTCGGGTTGCCTCGATAACAATATGTAGTTTTGATTACTACATATTTTTTATAATATCATGTCCGTTAATATATGTAAATACTCATTTTTAACAAATAGATTCATAGTCTCTCCGTTTTGTGTTGGCATACCCCGCTCAAATATGATAAAGTGATATTATTATATCTTTTGAAGGAGTAATTTATGATTGCTTTGCAAATCACATCCCTTAAACAATTTATGAATGCATTTCTGGGTTCCGACAGTTTCGATATTTTTCTGCTTGAACATGCCACCATTACCACCTATAACACCTTTCAGATTGACGGAAGACAGAATCAGGCGTTTTATACCCTGGAGGAATGGGCAGATCCTACTGTACGGCCCTACGATTTTACCCGTTGGAAGGACATCCGCAGTCTGTGTTTTGATTTGATAAAGGGTACTCACACACCTACTTCCTTTAAATTCGTGCTCCAGCTCTGCCCCGAATATATAGAGGGCATCATCAAAAACGAAGACACCCTCATAAAAAGCAATGACATTAAATCTTTTGTAATTAATCTTAAATTCGATACAAACGGCCTTATTCTCGTTACGGGAACCTCACTTAAGACCTTTATTCCGGACAAATCCATTGACATCTGCTGGGATAATGCAGTTAAAAGGTTTCTTTCCAAAAAGGAACTGCCCTATGAGGAATTATAATCTTATTTTTTCATTTTAGGATTAAAAATAAGACTTGCCAGGTAACCGAAAACAAGTGCCGCCGAGCTGCCTACCGCGCCTGCCTTGAAGCCGCCCTGAAAGGTTCCCAAAAAGCCGGCGTTATCTACTGCCTGCTTTACACCTTTCATAAGCACATTACCAAATCCCAAAAGCGGAACACTTGCCCCCGCACCGGCATATTCCATAAAAGGCTCGTACCATCCGAAAAAACTGATAACCGCTCCAAGACAGACAAGCGTCACCATAATACGTCCGGGCATCATTTTAGTCTTTTCCATAAGAATCTGAACAATTGCACAAATCAGTCCGCCTACCCAAAATGCAATAATATAATCCATTTTCTCCTCATTTCCGCACATATGCGCATATATATTTCATCACGCCTGCCCATTAAAAAAGCAGGTATTCCTACCTGCTATTTTTTGTAAATTTCAAAATATTATTCACTTTTTTCTTTTCTATCCATTCTTCTATAGGGAGCTGGACAAGAATTACCGCCGCAAACACTATAACACAGCCTATAATCTGTCGAAAAGTCAGAGTCTGGTCATCTTTTAAAAATCCAATCTCATATGCCACCCATCCTGCAAGAACAGACACAACCGATTCAAGGCTAAGGATAAGTGCCGCAATTGTTGGATTCACGCCTTTTTGCCCCACAATCTGTAATGTATACGCCACACCGCAGGACATTACGCCGGCATAAAGTATAGGCACCGCCCCGTCTATCAACTGGGAAAACTCCGGTTTCTCCACTATCAGGGCAATTGTTGTACATATAATCCCACAAACCAAAAATTGTATGCAGGAAATTATAACACCGTCTGTCCTGGGCGAAAAATAATCAATCACCAGAATATGTACAGTAAATACAAGTGCGCAGATAAATACAAGTGTATCTCCTATTCCTACCTTAAAACTTCCCTGAATACATAAAAGATACATTCCAACGGCAGCCATTACAGCTCCCACCCACACTGCTTTAGGTACTTTTTTCCCTATAAAAATCCCGAATATAGGTACAAATATAATATATAACGCCGTAATAAATCCGGCTTTTCCCACGGTGGTATACATGATTCCAATCTGTTGCACCGTAGTTGCAATCATAAGAGCCAGACCGCAGCTTACGCCACCGATTAAAGTTGTTTTCCACGGTATACTCTTTAACGGACTTTGTGTTTCTTCTGTCTGCTTTCTGTACCGCAGTAAAATATACGGAACCAGAACAACGGCACCTATTAGGGACCGTACGCCGTTAAAGGTAAAGGGTCCCATATATTCCATACCTTTACTCTGGGATACAAATGCCACACCCCAGATGAAGGCTGCCAGAAATAAAAACAGGCTGTTTCTTACGCTGCCTTTATTTGTTATACCAGACATGCAATAACCTCTACCTCACAAAGCACATCTTTGGGAAGCTTTTTAACGGCAACACAGCTTCTTGCAGGTTTGCCGGTAAAATATTTCTCATAAACTGCATTAAAAGCAGCAAAATCATCCATTTCAGCAAGGAAACATGTGGTTTTGACAACCTTCTCATAATCAGCTCCCGCTTCTTCCAATATTGCTCCAATATTTTTCATAACCTGCTCTGCCTGAGCTTCAATGCCTTCAGCCTCAATCAATCCGTTTGCAGGATTAATAGGAATCTGGCCACTGGCAAATAAAAATCCGTTTGCAATAATTCCCTGTGAATAAGGTCCGATTGCTGCAGGTGCTTTGTCTGTTGAAATTTTCTTCATTTTAATTTCCTCCCGATGTTTATTCGTCAAATTCTACGGTAACGTAGAATCCGCGCTCATTTTCTTTAATATCAGTCACTACCCCCGCCTTTACCTTCAATCTTTCGGGAAACGGTACATTCCCGGACATAGCAAGGGACGGGTCTATTGTATAATAATAATTGCTCGGAAGCAAGCCTTCTGTTACGGTAATATTCTGTCCCACCTCCAAAAGGCCCTGCCTTTCCATCTTAAATTCCATGGCACGCATATTATCACACTCCTTCTATTTCGCCACAATGGTCGGTAACGCCATTTCGCTATACTGGGTTGAAATAATCTCACTTTGGGAAATTCTTGAATAACACCCCTTAAATTTGCCGTTATACACAAACAATCCCGTAAGATTACTGTAATTTCTAAATAAGGCATCATCATCCTTAACAAGGTCTATATTAATGCTCTCATAAGGCTTGCAAAACTGCTGGAGAATATAATCCTTATTTATGCATTCATCCACAAATTGTTTCCACTCTGCATCATTACATTCCACACCTGCATGAACACCTTTTGAACCATAGGAGTCCTCCGGCTTGATAATCCAGTTATCCTTATTGGCGATAACAGCATCATAATCAAACTTACCGTCAGTCAGACTAACTGTATAAGGCACATGGGCTTTAACAAATAACTTTTCCTCTTCCGTAAGAAAAGCTTTGGTCTGCTCATCATGAAGAATTTTATATAATATTTTATTATGAACTATCTGGGTTCCAAAATTACCGATAAGACATACATTTTCATCCTCTACCGCCTTTATGAACGGCTGCACCTCATCATAATATTTCATAATATCACTTGTAACAGCGCGTCGGTAAATTGCATCAATAGGTTTTCCCAAAGGACTTTTTAAAACACCGCCATCATATGTTAAATCCCTGATTTCGCAAATCTCTACACTGATTCCCTGCTTTTCAAAGGCTTTTGCAAATATTTTAAACTCCTCGTTAGTGGCACTTTCCATAAAATCCACTATTGCCACATGGGGATTTGACTTTTTATATTTAAAGGTGCCATAAATCTCCATGAACTCATTTACCCACGAATCGAAAAGTTCAAAGGTTGTAAGCTTACGTTTTTTTGCAAACTCCTTATATGCCCGGGTAAGCTTAATGGCATTATTAAGTTCCCTGTCCTCATTCATGGCGCTGGAACCGTCCGTATTAAACTCACAGAAATAAAATTCACCGGTTTCTTCATCAAGGAAAATATCAATCCGCGCAATTGGCAGCGGACAATTGTATGTGGGTTCCCTTAGTATAAGTTTTTCAAGCCGCTCATCAAAACCGAATAGTTTCCTATAGTCACCATCAGTACGATACTTTTCCATGACTTTATAAAAAATACCGTATAAGGTATCAGTCAGCCGGTTAAACAGTTCCACTTCTTTCTCAGTAATGAGTTTCGGAATATATAAGGTTCTGACGCACCGTCCATGATACTTTGCAGTGGAATTTTGTATATATTCAGGAATTTTTTTTGCTGAAGCAGCATGTGACATCATATCCTTTTCCACAATGGCACAATATTCGCTAACTAAGTCTTTTATATTACTCATAAATTATCTCTCCATAAAAATTCTGCCGGAGTTATTCTTCTTTGGGCAAGTTTTTTCAAAGGTTTTACATACATTTTGGCTTCATTATCACCATACATTTCAAATAACTCAAATATTTTATCAGTGACTTCCGATACGGGTCTGCCGTAAATTTCTCCAGCGTAGCCTTGCTTCATAAGATTATTTTTAGCTTCTTCAATTTCTTTTTTGCTGCTTACATTTAAGTAATCTGCCAGTTCATCTATTATGTTTAAGTCATAGAAAACAGACTTCACAAGTGCCATATATGCCAATGTTAACTCCGTGGGCAGACTATCTCCGGGCCGTATTTCCAGATACTGCTTCACTCTTACATCGTAGAAAAACATGGAAATTAAATGTTGTATTTCTGCTTGTGTAAGTATTTTCTCATTATACAATTCTGAAATAGTTTTATTTCCCGTGGCAGATGTAAGATTTCCATTTTTTATAAGAATAGGTGGCTTTTCATATAATTCACGGGCATATGCCCTAAAGCCAAAATCTTTTTCAAAGGTGCAATCCGGTATAAAACAGCGTTTTGAATCCACATCCTGCCACACATAGCTTCGGGTAAGAAATTTCCCATTCCTCTCACCTTCATAAACAGGACAATTTTCTGTAACCAATGAGAAAACCGGTGCCAAAACACAGGCAAGCCTGAATTTTTTTACAAAATCTTCTTCATCGGTATAATCTATGGTCACCTGTGTGGAAGCAGTTGCACGCATCATCTGATAACCTCTGCTTCCGGTATGGGTAAAATATTCATTCATATACTCATAACGCTTTTTAGGTATCAGCGAAAGATTTTCAGCCCTGCAAGTAGGATGATATCCTGTATTCACCATTGTATACTCTGCTTTTGCTAATATTTCACCATACTTATTGTTAAATTCCTTTAAAATACGTTCCGTTTCCTTCAATGAAACCTGTGGCATAACGCTGATTTCAAGCTGGGCTGCCGGTTCCAAACTTATAGCAAACTCTTTATTGTAGTACCCCAAGAAATAATCATCCTCTTCCACTACCTTGTCACCTTCTGTCAACAGAGTTCGCATTATACTCTCAATCTCTTTATATGAGATGGATTTTCCCGCGTTATCAATTATGAAACATTCTGTTTCCACGCCTGTCTTTTGTGCGTTAATTTCCTTACATCCCGCACGAAAATAACCGGCAATTGCATCTATATTATTTTCTTTGTGCATAAAGTACCCTTCAATTAAATTTGGATCTATCCCAGTTTTCCCTTTACCCGAAATATTATAGCATTTCATTGATGATTTTAACAGTAAAAAGATATATAATTATTTGTATAAATCACTATTGCCAGAGGAGAGTTACTTATGGAAAAAATCGACGAACAGGATTTAGATAATATAATGAAATTGCTTGATGGTTTCTGCAACGCCGGAGAAAGCCGCATGAAGCTGCAGATAGATGAAACAAAAGCGTCCGGAGAGGTAATTCATGATTACCACCACGGACGCTGTGATGTGGGCAGCCCCTGGGCTAAAGGAGCTGCATTTGATGTACTGGAGTAGGGGATGTTAGTAAGCTTGATGTGTTAAATTACAAGACTCCAATACTACCCCATGTGCTATACCCGGTACGGACTGACCTTCATTAAAACTGGTTTTGGATAAAAGTGCACCTGTGGGAACAAACAACACTCTGTTCCAGTTTTTTTCCTCAAGATTCTTTAAAATATATGCCGACAAAGTTACTGCCGCACATCCGCATCCGGAACCTCCCGCATGGGTATCCTGGCTTTCAGCATCATATATTTCAATTCCGCAATCCATATGCTTATCGGAAATGTCATATCCTTTATCCCTAAGAAGGTCTATCAACACCTTCTGCCCTATACTCCCCAAATCACCTGTAATAATTTTATCGTAATCATCAGGTTGTCTGTTCCAGTCAATGAAATGCTGTTCAATTGTTGATGCGGCAGCCGGAGCCATACATGCTCCCATATTCATGGAATCCTTTAAACCGTAATCCACAACCTTACCCGTTGTAATTCCCGTAATTACTGCTCTTGGAGCTTCACCGGGTTCACACCCCAATACAAATGCACCGCTTCCGGTCACTGTCCATGATGCTGACAAGGGACGCTGGTTACCATAAGCAAGTGGAAATCTGAATTCTTTTTCCGCACTGGCAAAATGGCTGGAAGTGACGCATATGACGTTTTCTGCAAATCCGCCTGAAACCGCCATTGCACCAAGGCTTATTGATTCTCCGGAGGTAGAGCATGCTCCGTATAACCCAAGCAGAGGAATATTATAACTCATAATTCCAAAAGAGGTCGCAATCGATTGACCAAGCAAGTCACCAGCAAATATATATTTCATATCTTCGGGCTTTAATTTAGCTTTTCCCAATGCCAAATAAACCGCATCCTTCTGAAGACTGCTTTCCGCTTCTTCCCAAGATGATGCACCAAACATATCATCTTCACCAATCAAATCAAAAAGGAGGCTTAATGGTCCTTCTCCTTCCTTCTTACCCACAACAGATGCACTGCTTCTGATATACACCGGTTTAGGCAGACATACACTCTGCTTTCCCATAGAATTCACTGCTTTTTTCTCCATAAAAAAATCCTCCAAAACAAGACATCATTTTTAATAATCTGCCCTGTTTTAGAGGAATTTATGCTTTACTTTTACAATTAATTCATTTCAGTATTTTCAACAGCAAGTATTTTCTTCTTCCATCCGCCAAGCTTATAGAAAATAAATGTAATTACAGCTCCCAGACACCATGAAATCAACAGTGATATGAAAATGCATGCGCTGCTTCCACCGGGAAGTTCAGGCGTACGTGTAAGATATGCAATACCGTATGCCAGAGGAATTCTGATAACAACAGTTGTCACTATTGAAATCCACATAGGAGTAACAGTATCACCGGCACCACGCATTATACCGGATAAACACTGTGTTACCTCCATGGCAATATAACCCACCACAAGAATTTTCATCATGTTAAAGCTTAACTCCACCAAGGATTCCGTATCTGTGAAAATTGACATTAACTGTCGTCCAAATAAAAGTATTAAGAGGGTAATAACTATTGATGTTATTACCGCAATGATGGTTCCGTCTTTTGCACCTTTTGCCACCCGGTCCATCTTCTTTGCTCCCACGTTCTGACCTGCAAAAGTGGTCATTGCACCTCCGAATGAAAATGCCGGCATCATTACAAATCCATCCACACGCATTACAATAACGTTTGCCGCAATAAACGCTTCTCCAAAGCTGTTTGTAAGTGCCTGCACAACAATCGTTGACAATGAAAAAATCATCTGTGTCACACCTGAGGGAAGCCCTAATTGAATAACAGTGGCAACATATCTTCTTTCCGGTATCAGATATTCTTTTTTCAAATCAAACACATCCGTCATTTTAGCCAATTTAATAAATGACAATATTGCCGATATAAACTGTGCTATTACTGTCGCCAATGCCACACCTGCAACTCCCATGCCAAACCATGCTACAAATACATAATCAAGAACTATATTAATCACAGTTGCAATCAACAGATAAACAAGTGCTGATATTGAATCACCCAAACCTCTTAATATACCAACAAGTATATTATAAAATGCACATCCTATTACACCAACAAACAAAATAAGCAGATAAGAATTGCACCAGTCAATAATACTTTCAGGAGTTTTTAACAATCGCAGTAAAGGCTTTGTAATAAAAGGCGTAATAATCATAACAATCAAGGATGCTACCGCTGTAAGCGTGAGACACGCACCAATTGCTTTGGAAAGTTCCTCTCTCTGCTTTGCACCAAAATATTGCGAAACAATTATTCCTGCGCCAACGGATATTCCCACAAAAAGCACCAATAGCAGATTCAAAACAGGACCTGCACTTCCTACCGCTGCCAGTGCATTATCACCCACAAAACGCCCTACAATAATACTGTCCACCGTATTGTAAAGCTGCTGGGCTATATTTCCAAGAAGCATGGGAATGGTAAATGCTACAATCTTCTTCCATGGTTCCCCCTCCGTCATATCAATAGGTTCAAATAACTTCTTTATTGCCTGTAACATATGCATTCTCCTTCCACTTAAATTATTCTCATATATCAAATAGTCAAGTTTCACTGCAAATAATCACCGAAAATGGCACTATCTCCCATTATACACATAAAAAAATTATAATCAATACCCATTAATATAGCCAACAAAAACCACTTGTTTTATTTGTATCTAAACAATATTATGATTATATGAAGGAGGTATAACAATATGGGTGACTTATGGTACAGGGCTGATGCCCCAAAAATTGCAATGATTTACGGCCAGAATCCACGTTGGGATTCAAGTAAGGCTGAGATCCTTCAGGCAGCAAAATATGACTTGATTATTACAGCCTTAAGACAGGATACTCCTGAGCATATGCAAAAGCTCAATGATAACCTTAAAAGAATTCACGAGATGAATCCTAGAAACATTACTGTATCTTATATCGCGGGTGCATGCGAATATCACCGCGGCACAAAATATTTCAGTGATGACTGCTTCATTCGCACTCCCGAAGGCGATTTTATTAACTCATGGCCCGGTTCATGCCTTTTAAATCTGGCAAATCCTGAGACCATCGACTCTTATTTACGTATGATAGATGACTTATGGCCTCACGGCATGGAAGTAGACGGAGTTTATATTGACTGTATGAACGCCGGCTTTGACTGGTGGGCAGCTGAGCTCGAAAGCAAGAAAAAAGTTGACGCTGACGCTGACGGCGATGGTATTGCCGATGATTTAGCTGAACTTGACCGAAAATGGACAGAAGGAAAAGAAAAAATTCTTTCCGCTGTACGTGCAAAATACGGCAAAGAGCCTTATATCCTTGTAAACGGCAATATGTATGCAGATTATGCAAAGCCTTATGCAGACGGTACAATTTTTGAAGGAACTCTTGATCATCTTATCCTTCCCGAGATATATACTAAATTTAGTTTCGACGAGATCATGCAGCAGTATACTTTATGGGGAGATACACCTACAGGTCGTCCCAACTGTACATATATTGATGTAACACCGGGATTTGATGTAGAGTTCAACCATGGACGCACACGTCCCTCAGATGAAAGCAACCGTTTCTTACAGCGTGGTTACGAAAGTCTCCGCCAGATGCGTTTCGGACTTGCATGTGCATTACTTGGTGATGGTCATTACACATTCCAGATGCATACCCGCTGGCTCGGCTTACACTGGTGGTATCAGGAGTACGATATTCCCATCGGCAAACCTCTCGGTCCCTTCTACAAGGCAGAAGACGGAACCTACCGCAGAGATTACGAGAATGCTATCGTTGTTGTTAATATGTCTTTCCACGATGTTCAGCCTCACTTTGAGCAGACCATGCGTGACGGTACTACAAGCTGGGTAGGTAAAGACTTTAACCTTCCAAGTAAAGACGGACGTATCTATGTACGCGTAGGATTATAATTATAAAAAATAACACCGCCGGGGCTTGATATTGTGTTTAGCCACAATTATCGGACCCCGGCGGTATTTTATTTATTGCAGTATATTTCTATCGCCTCGCTAATAAATTCAGCATTACCGTCACCATGCTTATTAATATTATTTTTAAAACGTTCATCTGCAACATACATCTTACCAAGCCCGGCTAAGATATCATTAGTGCAGACATAATAATTTTCTGTAATATGGTTTTGCAGATTTTTCACCAGGTTCTGCACTTCTTTTGAATCCGGCTTTTCACCATTCTTCATACACGCCGCAAATTCTGCAAGAATATCATTCATTTCCTCCAGCAGATTATTCCACTTATCTTTTGAATAATTCCTGGTCTTCTCGGAATGTTCTTTGTATGCGTCAGTATTCCCCCATCTTTCCTTTGCTTCAGATTTGTACTTTTCAAACTCACTGTTATCAAAAGCAGACATAATATTTACTCCTTTCACGGCATCATCAATGGCAGAAATAAGATTCTCTAATCTTTCTTTTTTCAAGATAAGAAGTTTTTTCTGTTCAGCCAATGCCTTCTCTTTGTCATAATAGGGAGATGATAAAATTTCAATAATGCTTTTCAAAGGAAAATCAAGTTCCCGATAAAATAGAATCTCCTGCATACGCAGAAGGGATTCTTCATTATAAAAACGATATCCGGTATGTTCGTCAACCTCTCCCGGACTTAAAAGCCCTATTTCATCGTAATAATGCAGTGTGCGCACACTTACACCACAAAGTTTTGCGAATTCTTTAATCTGCACTTTCATTCCATCACCTCACAAATGTGAGTATATACTATGACGTTACGTTAGTGTCAAGTTTTTTCACAAGTTATATTACTCCCAACAGTTTAGCAATCCAATATATCACACCAAGTACCCAGCTGGTAAAAATCCCGTACAAAATCACAGGCCCTGCAATGGTAAAAATCTTACATCCGACACCAAAGACTTGTCCTTCCCATTCTGTCAAGTATAGTACAAAAAATATATTACTTCTGTAAACTGAAGTTTCTGAGCCTTTCAATCTAAGTAGCACACTCTCCCTCAAAAACAACTGTTTTTGGACGATTACGCTCTTTTCATTATTCAAACATCCAATTATTGTCTTTTTCTTCATGTTTTTGGACTCTAGCGTGCATTTCCTAGCTCAAACATCCAATTATTGTCTTTTTCTTCATGTTTTTGGACTCTA
>CAZGSF010000054.1:0-13456 GCA_964528145.1 uncultured Lachnospiraceae bacterium
CTGTGTATGAAGTCTCAGTATATATCTCAAGCTTTGTGGATGCATCCGGGTCGTAGGAGGAGCTTGAGAGTTTGTTGCCGTACTTATCATAGGTCATGTACTCATCGGGACCGATGCTTGCCGCTATCCTTGTGACATCATTGGTCTTTGAGTATGTATATGACATGGAAGCACCGGAAGGGGTAGTCTGCTTGTCCATGCGGCCATATGTATCGTATTCATAACTTGTGCTCTTCTGGCTTGTGTAGCTGGAAATAAGCTTTCCTGATGCGTTATACTTCTTTGTCTGGACATCGTTTCTTGTAAGCTGGAGGCCGTCTATGTAGAGGTCGCCGATGTTGTCATAGAACTGTAAGGTGATGCTTGTGCTCTTCCAGTTTGCCGCAGGGATAATCATGCAGAAGTATTTCCAGCCCTCGGAGTAGGCATTAATGGGGCCTGATACCTTAAGCTCCGTTACTGCTTCTTCTGTTTCTTCCTTGTGGTAGGCGTATGCCTTGAAGCTTCTTCCGCTTCTAACAGGCGTGGTGTCACTCTTTACCCAGCCGCTTAATACATAGCTGTTCTTTGCACTTCCAAGGTTTATATTAACCCTTAAGTACTTATCTTTTCCCGGTTCTCCGGTGATATGGTAGCAGTAGTCCCCGTCCACACCGCCGCTTATTCTTTCATCCTTTACTTTGGCGGAACTGTCGGCGTTTTTCCATTTATAGGGAAGAGTAGTTTCCGTAAGTTCGAAGCTTCCGTCCTCGAGCATGTTGTAGTCGTTTGCAACCGCTCCTGCTTCAAGCTGTACGCAATCAAATGCTACATTACCTACGCCTGTTGTGTCGCCGCAGTCATTTTCAAGGTATATGGTTACGGTATCATCTTCTTTAAGGGTGAAGGTTACCTCAAGCCTCTGCCAGCCGTTGTCGAATTCCACATCTGTTGCTTCGGAAATCCTGTTACTGTAATAAGCATTTCCTTCCGCATCGGTTACCTTTAAGTAAGCTGCTGTGTTTTTAATGGAAACGGTCTTGCAGTAGGCGGACAGGGTATATGTGCCTGCCGTAAGGGCTGCCTCCTGTTTGAATCCTGCTACACCATTTTTTCTTTTTGCCATGTTTGCGACAGCACTATGGCTCCCAAGGTAATACCTTGCAGTACTATAGTCATTAAGTGCGCCTGACTCTGGCTTTTCATCTCTATTTTTATAAAGGGTCCAGCTGGTGTCGTCATATTCAAAGCTGTGGTTTTTAAGTAGGTTATTGGTGTGCATTCCAACAACTGCAGTGTCTTTTATCTTGTTTTTCTTACCTGTGTCATCGCTTGATTCCGCCTGGTAGGTGCAGGCTGTGGCACCAAGTATCTTGTTTTCATTTACTGCTTTTGAGTAGATACATACGGCTCTTCCCTGTTCGTCGAATACATGGACGTTTATGATGTCATCATCAGTTTCATATACATCATCCACTCCGCTGAAGCGGAATTCATTTGTATTGTCCGTGTTGTATTTTATGCCATAGGTCTGGCCCGGTGTGCCGGTATGAGACTCTGACACCTTTATGATTCGTCCGTCAGCTTCGCTGTAGGTATAGTCCACACGGTAGCCGTCGTGGTCCTGTTGGGAGGTCATCTGATGGCCATCTGCATATGTATAGTAAGCGTTTTTACCGCTTGCAAAGGTTATAGTTTTAAGATTTCCGTTCTTATCATAACGATAGGAATTTCTCGCAAGTCCCTCATATGTGGGGTCTGATATGGAGCTTATGGTCCCATTACTGTTATAGACAAATACTGCTTTGTTGCCAACAGCATCGGATATATATTTTATTCGCTTTGTACTATTCGGAGTGTAGGGTTCTGCCAGCGTCTTTGCCTTTTTAAGGGCTGTAAGAATGTTATCGGCTTTTGTCTTGGCGTTTGCCTTTGTAATACTACCCGTGGTATCTGTAAGGGTTGCCATCTGTACGGCCGCGGTGTTCACCTGCATTGCGGTTTTATAGTCCGAGGTGGCATATACGTCTTTCTTAAGGGTATTTATGGCACTTAATGCCGCATCCCTTGCCTCAGTATATTCAGTGCTGTCAACCGCCACACCTGATTTGTAGCATATATCACGGAAAACCTGAGCTGCAGCTATTCCCTCATCAAAAGTTGTGAGGCTTACGGGATTTCCATAATTCTCATAAGTAATAGTAACTGCATTCTTTTCCTTTGTGTCACTATTCTTCCCATTCTCGTACCGGTTTGAATCGGTAATCATGGCAAGACGACCGAAGGTATCGAAGTATTTTACCACCGAGGAGCTTTTGTCTATAAGCTTTAAGGGGTATTTTATTTTTAAATCCGCATCGCTTACGGGCACGATATAAAGTCCTAAGCCGTCTTCATCTTTTGCTGGCGGAATACTTGCGGTAGTTTCAACTGTTTTGGATGCTCCGTTTAAAAGATATGTTACTTTTGCCTTTTTAAAGTAGTGCTCCGTTCCGTCCTCATCCGTATACACATATGGGTATGTATTAATGTCCACGGTATCAAGGGGGATTTTGATGGTCTGGTCATAGTTAAGACGCCAGCCGTTTCCGTCTTCCGTGTCATTGGAATTATATATATGGCTTATGCTTAAGGGGAAGCGGTTTCCTGCCGTTACTACGCCTGTATTTACTACGGTAAGGGCTCCAGTGTAGTCATTTACATAACCTGCTCCTGCGCTTCCCGCTCCGGTCCCGTGGGTTCCCCAGTAGGGCTCAAGCCCCACCATGGTGCGGTAAGTTATCTTAAGGTATGGCGCTGTGGCACTGTTTCTTAAGCGGATGGCTTCACGTTTTACCGTTGTTTCATCATAGGCAGTAAATGCTATTCCATAGTTTTTCTTTTCCCCACTCATCCACTTGCGAACTGCCTTGGTTATGTCAAAGTAGCTTCCGTTAATCGAATAATCAAGCAAACTTCCAAGTTTTGGTTGAGTAAACCAATTAAGTTTAAATAGACCAAACCCTGATTCTTCACTTTTATTATACCAGTACCGTTCTACCATATGAGCCTGAATATAATGTTTATTTGTACTATTCTCTGTTCCGTTAAGGTAGAGAAGGGCTTCTGTTACGACACTTTGCTTCTCTATTTCAGGAAGTTCAAACTTCACAAAACTTCTATATGTTTCATACACATCAGCCCCCACATATAGGGTGTCATATGTTCCGCCCCAAGAGGATATACATCCCCAATCTACCAGGTTCTTTGCCCTTGCCTGTTTAAGCACGGGGTCCACGGTTACGGGGTATGAAGCCTTTGAAAGCCACTCTTCATCAAGGATGATTTTGATGCAGATGCTATCTGATGTGGCAGGGGCAGTATTATCCGGGGCTTTTGTGGTTTCTTCCTGTTCCCAAATTTCTTCCGAGGCAGGTTCCTCTTCATCAGGTGTCTCCACGTTTTCCGGTGTATCATCAGGGGGTGTATTTTCTGGTGCAGAATCTCCTCCGGATGCGGTATCGTTGCCTGATACACTGTCACTACCTGATACGGTAATACTTTCTGATACATGGACATTTTCATTTGCTGATACCGGGGTTAATGCATTGCCGGATACTGTTTCATTTCCTGATACTGTATCCTGTGAAGGCTCAGCTTCTGTTATGTCAGTGGCTGCCTCTTCTTCCGCAGGTTTTTCCTCCGCAGTCTCTTCAACTGTTTCAGGCTCACTGACAGACTCAGACTCTCCTTCAAGTTCTTCCTCCATACCGGTAAGTTCATATCTTGCCTCATAGGACACTTCACCCTTACTGTCTATCATGAAGGGCGCAGGGAAGTAATACATTATCTCGTCGGTTGTTTCATCAAAAAACTCAACCTCATTGTTACTGTTAAGGCGGGCTTTAAGGCCTTCTGTCTGCACGTTAAATATATATTCGTTACCACTCTCTCTTGTGGTAAGTATGATGTTTTCCTTGATTCCGTCCCCTGTAGGCTCATACTCCACGCTTACGCCGTTACTGTAGCCGTCAAAGGTAACTGATGACTGCTTTGCCCTGTAGATTTCCTCATCCTCATAGATAGGGGAATCCTGTGTTTTATCGGTAAGGGTGGCTTCAAGCTCAGGCTTATGGATTGCTTTTCTTCCTTTACCTGACTTTTTACCATGCTTATCCTTTTTGTTATCCTCATTCTTTTTATCTTTTTTGTCCTTTTTGTTCTTTTTTCCGGATTTTTCTTCCGTCGGACGACCGTCTTTATCAGATTCCTCATCTGCTGTAAGGACTTCTTCATCTTCTGTTCCCGTTGAATCGTCTGCAGGGATTTCATCTGCCCCGTAAAGCTCTACCATCTGCCAGGATATCTGATATTCGTCCTCTTTAAAGATTACCTCACCGCTGCTTTCGCTGTTATCGGTAATTAAGACTTCAAAGCTGTTGCTTCCGTTTGTATACCCTTCCTCTGTTTTTGTAAGGGTGTTGTCTATTTCTATAAGGTTTCCGTCCTCTTCGTAGTGGATCTGCTGGGGATATACCACCATGGTGCGGCTGTTGTCGCTAAGAAGGTATTCCTTGGTGAATTCACCTCGGTTTTCTTCTATTTCATGAAGTATTACGGCAGGCTCCCCTTCCTCCTGCAGTTCTTCCGTTACCGGAACCGGTTCTGCCGCATCTGAGACTTCCGTCTCCTGTGTTTCCGTCTGTGCGTATCCTGCTTCCTGTGGCAGCGCATAGACTGTCTGCATGTTGTTTTGCATCAGTATGGACAGAATCATTATGTAGCATATGATTCGTGTGATGCTCATTCTTAGTTTGTGTTTCATTTTTCCTCATCTCCTCTTTAGTATTTCGTTTTGCTTTTTTGTCCCGTATGCTTTATAAATCACGCTGTAAAAACAAAAAAGCAACCAGATATAATATCTGATTGCAACCGAACTACCTAAGAAAGTCTATATGGAATTATAAAAAATTATACAATACAAGTCATTCCCCTGCATATAAATTCCCCGCATGTAAATTTCCCCTATATAATTCCCCTTTACTTTCCTTACGGCTTCTAGCTTTGCGTCCTCATCTTTCGATGGGTTTGCCCAGCGCATATATTAGCATATAAGATTTTATTTTGTCAACACTTTAATGTGATAATGTTGTAATTTGTTATAATTTGTGTTTTTTACACTGTCGTTGCCCCATAATTTTCTAAAGCTTTACTTCTTCAAATATTCGCAAATTGCCTGTATGATTTCCGGTGAATCATATTTTTCACCATCCACACCATACATAATGGCATAAGAAAAATTATCTGCCATAATTTCTTCCGGATCCAGTATATAGTCTGTATTTCTTCCAATTACTTCCCAAAAATTTTCTGCCTGCTCTGTGGAATACATTACAGAAAGATCATCTATGGGAACCAATCCTACATTTACAATCTGCCACATGCTATCTCCGGACTTTTCAAATGGTCTTGTAGCAGTTACTACCATCGCACATTCTCTGTCCTGCCCCTCTATACGAAAAGTGGCATAAGAATTATGCTTTCCCACGTCCGGATTAGATATCATTTTTTCCTGAATCTCAGAAGAAAACTCAAATTCCTCTTCCTGTATACTAAAACCGATGATTTCATACATATCTTTCCTAAACTGCACATCATTTCTGGTCAAACAATGAAACAACTCATGTGCCAGTAAACATATTCCCTGCTCTAATAAACTTTGATTTTCACTTTGCAGATATAGTAAAAAGACATCCTGCAAATAAATCTGCGTATCATGAGTATAAGCCGATATACCGCCTCCTTCTTCTTCCATGGTCGTCTTTACAAAGGTGATTTCTCCAATATCCGGAAGCACATAATCATTCCGACCGCAAATATTCATAATTTCCTGCATGCCTGCAACTACTGCTACTTTTTCCTCTTCCGTAAAATCTAAGGTCTGATTTGCCGCAAATGTAATATATTCTTCTAATGTAGCATCATTTTTTTGCATTCGGTAGCATAAGTCATTCTGATTAAGGCCATTTAAAAAGTCCGTATTACCTGTAATAAATTCTGCCCCTTCCTTTGCATCCGAAAATCTGATTTCTAACTGATTAGAATTATTACCTTCTGCTGTTATTGTAATTGTTTCGTTGGCTTGTGTATCGCAGGCAGAAAATA
The DNA here is from genome assembly GCA_964528145.1 of uncultured Lachnospiraceae bacterium. Lineage (GTDB taxonomy): Bacteria > Bacillota > Clostridia > Lachnospirales > Lachnospiraceae > Acetatifactor. Next base: position 6,124 of record CAZGSF010000054.1, read on the forward strand.
ATGCTACCATGCAAAGACACAGTACCAATATAATAATTTTTCTTTTCATAAATTATACCCCATCCTCAAATTAACGATTAAAACACTTCTCATAAAAAAGGCGCTAATCGATAGTAAAGGCGCCTTTAAACGGCGCCTGATAATTTCCCTATAAATTCCTGCACACGGGCATTATCCGTTGCAAAAAGTTCATCTGGTGTACCCTGTGCTTTAATCACACCATCCTCCATGAAAATAATGCGGTCCGAAACCTCTTTCGCAAAGTGCATCTCATGGGTTACGATAATCATGGTCATATGCTCTCTTGCAAGCTGCTTGATAACCTTAAGAACTTCCATGGTAAGCTCCGGATCAAGTGCTGATGTGGGTTCATCAAAAAAGAGAATCTTCGGCTGTTTTGCCAATGCTCTCGCAATAGACACACGCTGCTGCTGTCCGCCTGACAACTGACAGGGATATGCTTCCTTTTTATCAGAAAGTCCCAACTGTTCAAGCAGGCTTTCAGCACGTTTCACTGCTTCGGTCTTAGATATTTTATCTACACGGATTAGTGAATCCGTAATATTCTTCATTACATTATAATGTGGAAAAAGATTAAAATTCTGGAACACAAGACCGAAATGTCTGTGAATCTTTTTCAGTTCGTTTTTGGGGGCATATACACACTTTCCGTCCTTTTCCCAGGCTGCCCGCTCCCCAAGGTAAAGTAACTCGCCGCCATCCATTTTCTCAAGCATGGTGGCACAGCGAAGAAGTGTTGATTTTCCGGAACCGGAAGGTCCGATAATGGATACAACCTCACCCTCTTCAACCGAAAGGGAAATGTCCTTTATAACCTCCAGACCATCAAAATTTTTCTGTACATGATTCATCTCTAATAATTTCATGGTCTTCCTCCTATCGGTAATATGAAAAGGCTTTTTCCACTTTTTCCATAATAGTAGCTACAATAAGGTTAAATATGTAATAGAACACACCTGCCATTACAAGTGGCATCATACTGGTTTCTGCCGCCGCAATCTGCTTTGCAATGGTAAACATTTCTGCCTGGGCAATTGCAAATGCCAGCGACGTATCTTTAACCAAAGTAATAATCTCATTTGTCACTGAAGGCAAAATTCTTTTAATAACCTGAGGCAATATAATCGTAAAGAAAGTCTGTGCCTTGCTGTATCCCAGCACCTCGGATGCTTCATATTGCCCCACAGGCATTGATTCTATACCCGAACGGTAAATCTCTGCAAAATAAGCTGCATAGTTAATTGCAAAAGCTATAATTACCGCAATAAAACGATAACTTGGTGAAATCTTCATTCCAAACACGTAATACGGCGCAAAATACACTACCAAAAGCTGCAGCATAAGCGGTGTTCCGCGCATAATAGATATGTATATCTTGGTAATTGTACGTATTAAAAAGTTTTTAGACATTCTGCCAAAGGCTATCAGAAGTCCAAGCGGTAAAGAAAAAAGCAGGGTCAGTATAAATATTTCTACTGATACAATCATGCCTTTTCCTAATTGTAATAACATCATTTGAATACTCATACTTCATCCCTGCTCTTAAAATTCTTTATATTTTTATTTGCCTAAGCAAACTGCATCAGAAAGACCCCACTCTTCAGCGATTGCTGCAAAAGTTCCGTCTTCTACCATTTCCATTAAAGTAGCTTCTACTTTATCTTTCAACTCAGTGTTACCAAGTTTGAAGCCTACACCATACTGCTCAGAAGCAAGATTCTGCTCTAACATAACGTATCCGCCGCCTCTTGATTCAATCTGGTATGCTGCAACACCAATATCCATTGCAACTGCTTCAAGTGCGCCTGCTTCAAGATCCATGAATGCAGTATTGTAATCAGCGTACTCAATTACCATTGTAAGGCTGTCGCGAAGTGCGATATTCTCAGCAACTTCTTCATTGTTAAGTGCGCTTAATGCAGAAGACTCTTTCTGAACACCCATAGTTTTTCCTGCAAGGTCAGCAAAAGTTGCAATACCTGATTCCTCAGCAACAACTACTACCTGACTGTTATCAACATAAGGTACTGTCCATGTGTAAGAATCTTCTCTTCCGTTAATGGTGAAACCATTCCAGATACAATCAATTGAACCACTCTCTAATTCCATATCTTTAGAATCCCAGTCAATAGGACGTTTCTCTAAAGTCCAACCATTTCTTGCACAAACTTCTTCTGCAAGGGAAAGGTCAAATCCAACATACTCACCATTCTCATCCATATATCCGTAAGGTGGGAATGCTGCGTCAAAACCTACAGTGAAAGTAACAGCTTCTGTTGTCTCTTCAACTTCTGTTGTTTCTTCTGTAGTTGTTTCTTCGGTGGTTGCTTCTTCTGTTACTGTTGTCTCATCTGTTACTACTGCATCTTCAGTAGTTGTTGTCTCACTACTTCCACAAGCGGTAAAAATGCTCATTGTAAGACATAAAACCATTAATAAACTTAATTTCTTCATTTTTTTCCTCCTCTTTTTTGCGTTTTTTCGCAGTTTCGACTTTTATACTCTATCATGTTAAAGTACTTCTGTCAAATACATATTTTTATTCTGTTCTCTCACCTATGCGTGATATGATATTATGGTTAATCTTTATCAGGAAAAATGTCGTCATTGCCACAGACATTAATTCTGCAATGGGGAATGCCCACCATACATAATTAACATTTCCAAGCTTCGATAATAAGTACGCTACCGGCAACAGCACCAAAAGCTGTCTTGCAACAGACACCAGCATGCTGTATACACCATTACCCAAGGCTTGGAAAACAGTTCCCGATACAATACAGTACCCTGCAAATACAAAGCTTAAGCAGATGATACGAAGGGCGGGAACACCGATTGCCAACATATTCTCCGAAGCATTAAAGAATCCCAGAAGTACATGAGGGAATATTTCCATAACAGCAAGGCCCACAAGCATTATTGCTACCGCATACATAATGCTAAGCTTCATGGTCTTGATAACACGGTATTTCTTACCCGCACCATAATTGTAAGCAATAATCGGCACCATTCCGTTATTAAGTCCGAATACCGGCATAAAGATAAAGCTCTGAAGTTTGAAATAGACTCCAAATACCGCAGTTGCTGTTTCGGTAAAAGTCACCAGAATCCTGTTCATTCCGTAAGTCATTACAGAACCGATTGACTGCATAATAATAGAAGGCAGACCTACCTGATATATAATACCTATTAATTTAAGATTAGGCTTAAAGCCCTTAAATGATACATGTATCTCTTTGTTATATTTGAAATTAAATACTGCTGCAAGAATTGCCGCCACAAACTGCCCGATAACCGTTGCAATCGCCGCACCTTTAACACCCATTGCAGGTACGCCAAAATATCCAAAGATAAAAATCGGATCAAGAATAAGATTTACAACAGCACCAACACCTTGGGTAATCATGGTATAGAATGTTTTACCCGTAGACTGAAGGAGCTTTTCAAAGATAAACTGCATGAATATGCCCAATGATGCACAGCAACAAACTGTCAAATACTCAGTTCCGTATACTACAATCTCTTCTACCTTTGTCTGACTCATAAAGAAAGGTCTTGAAGCCACAATACCAACAATAAAGAAAATCACAAATCCAACAAGTGACATAAAAATTCCGTTATTAGCTGTCTGATTCGCCCTTGTGTATTCTTTCTCACCAAGACTTTTTGAAAGAAGAGCATTAACACCAACAGTTGTACCACCGGCAAAAGCAATCATTAATGTCTGAATGGGGAATGCCATGGATACCGCTGTAAGCGCGTTCTCACTAAGCATGGATACAAATACACTATCCACAATATTGTAAAGGGCCTGTACCAGCATAGAAACCATCATTGGCAAAGACATAGTAATTAACAATTTATTAACGGGCATAACACCCATTTTATTTTCTTGTACCATTGTATTTTCCTTAAGCATATTTTACCTCTCTTTCACGCACAAGAAGTTATTATAACTAAATCTGACAAAATAAGCAAGTGGCTACTTGTTAAGTTTGACACTACTTTACCAAAACACTATAATATTTCTAATATAATCTCTATTTTCACCAAGGAGTCACCATGCCAAACATTATTGAAATTACCGATTTTGAATCACCTGAACTTGATATATATGCCCGATTAAATGAGAACCAGCTGCTTAATCGTCACGAACCCGAAAAAGGAATTTTCATTGCAGAAAGCCCTAAGGTAGTGGAACGCGCACTGGATGCCGGTTATGAACCTATATCTCTCCTGCTGGAGCGAAAACATATTGAAGGACAGGCAACAGATGTTATTACGCGTTGTGGTAATATCCCTGTATACACCGCTGAATTTGATGTACTTACCAGACTAACAGGTTTTCAATTAACCCGCGGTGTACTCTGTGCCATGAGACGCAAACCACTTCCAAGCGTGGATGACGTTTGCAAAAATGCACGTCGGGTTGCCATCCTTGAAAATGTAGTAAATCCTACAAATGTAGGTGCTATTTTCCGTTCAGCCGCCGCACTTAACATTGACGCATTACTGCTTACTCCGGCATGCAGCAATCCTCTGTACCGGCGTGCTATCAGAGTAAGCATGGGTACTGTTTTTCAGATTCCGTGGACATATCTTGGAGCAGAAGCGCCAGACAATACCATGGTTGACATAACTCAACTTAAACTCCTTGGATTTAAAACTGCTGCCATGGCACTGGATGATAATGCTGTAAGCATTGATAATCCAAGCCTTATGTCCGAAGATAAGCTGGCAATCATCCTTGGCACAGAGGGCGATGGACTGGCATCTTCAACCATCTCAAACTGCGATTATACCGTCTGCATCCCCATGTCCCATGGGGTAGATTCATTAAACGTTGCTGCTGCCAGTGCAGTAGCTTTCTGGCAATTGGGAAATAAATAAAGTTATATTTTTACAGTACAAAAAAAGTCGCATCATTTTCACGATACGACTTTTTTAATTCTATTATTCATCCATAACTTTCTCAAGTGCTGCAATAAGACGTTTTGCCTCAAAAGGTTTTACTACGAAATCCTTTGCACCATACTGTATTGCCTCTGCAAGCATAGCCTGCTGCCCCATTGCAGAACAAATAACCACCTTAGCTTTGGGGTCATATTCTTTTATTAATTTCAATGCTTCTATACCATTCATGTTAGGCATTGTAATATCAAGAATAACCGCATCGGGATTAAGTTCTTTATATTTGAGGATTGCCTCATTTCCATCTCCGGCTTCACCGGCCATTGAATGTCCGTTTGCTTCCAGCATCTGCTTTATTGACATGCGCATAAACGCAGCGTCATCTACAATCAATACGTTTGCCATAATATACCCTCCATCTTTTGTATATAATACCGCCGAATACATTACAGGCTTCTTTCTTTTAAAAAGCCCATCAGGGTTATGTTAACACACTTTTTCAGTTTTGTGAATATATTATGTGAAATTTATTGGCATATAAGCGCTATTGATTAAAAATTTAGAGTTTTTTTGTTGCTTTTTATAAAAAACCTCTTCTTGCTGCTTCTTTAAGCAGTTTCGGTTGAATTAATGGATATGTCCAGTTATCTGCTAACTCTTCCGTAATAATTATCTTCTCTATTTCACTGTGTAATTCCGCTTCAAAAGACAAAATATCTGCCACATATAACATCCCGTAGCTGATATCGTCATCTGACTTATTAATTCGCGTTTTGCCTTTCACAGAATATGCACAAACAGGCTTGATGTTAAAATCAACAGCCCCGGTTTCCTCCCATAACTCTCGTCGGGCAGTTTCCAGAATAGTCTCGCCGGATTCTCTGCGTCCACCGGGGACCTCGTAAGTGTCTCGTTCCCTATGTTTGCAAAATACCCACTTGCCGTTTGTCTTGGCAATTATTACTGCGAAAGTAAGCAGTTTATCATCTATTTTATCGTAAAAGTTCACTTCTAACATTTCTACAGTTCTCCACTATTGAATCTTTTTACTTTAGCATTTTCTACTCCGTATCCTGCACCCATGTTAGTTCTGTCGCGGGAACCACCACATAGTTCTCAGGACCTTCACCCACACGCAAATATACATTATTAATCCCTGCCTGAATAATTGTTCTGGCACATAATGGACAAGGTTTTGCTTTATGAATAGAATTATCTTTTGGATTAACACCTACCAAATAGAGGTCTGCGCCGATTGTCTGCTGTCTGGAACAGTTCAGCAATGCATTGGATTCCGCATGAATTGCCCTACACATTCCATAGCCTTCCCCCTGATGCATATTACGCTCTATTCTGGGACAGGTTCCCAAATCACAGCAATTCTCAAAACCTCTGGGTGCACCATTATATCCCGTAGATATTACCACGTCATCTTTTACTATAACTGCTCCGTACTTACGTTTAATACAAGTACTTCTGTATGCAAACACTTCTGCGCAATTAAGGTATGTATCAATCTTTGAAACGCGCTCCTTATTCATTGGTCTTACCATGTGGCATCGTTCCGCAAACAGATAATCTAATGACACATTCAGCTCTTTGGAAATAATAAGTAATTTTTCAATTTCAGGATATCCATTACCTGATTCCCATTTTGAAATTGCCTGTCTTGATACCGATAACATATCTGCCAATTCTTCCTGGGTGACATTCTGTTTTTTCCTGATTCTCTTTAAGTTCTCTGCAAAACTCATTTGTAATCCCCACTTTCGTTTGATATTTAATACATTATTTATATCAACAACATGCAAGCAAATCCACCAACCTATGTTTGCTTCTTTGCAACCTGAAGTGGCATATTATTCATCATTTATATATAATCAATCTCATCACATAACATCGTCAGTCAATAATTTCATATCCTACACTGTTCAATTTCTCTAGCGCACGCATTTCATTCTCTTTCTTAACCAGAATATAATCTGTGTTGAAAGTAGCTGATAAATTATAGCACTTTGAATATACGCTTTTATTGAAACCGATATTTTCCTTTTCCATGTCCGGTTACAGGTACGATTACCTCACTATCAACCAACAATTTTATCAGCTCAGAAGCTCTTGTTGATTTTAATCCGGTAATATCTTCTACTATTGTTCTGCCAAAATACTCTTTTTTTCCACACTTTGAAAACAGTTCTAACGCATGATTTATTGTCTTTTCTGAAATCATATCAGAAAAAGAAAGTAATTTATTTCGAATGTCCGCTTTTCGACTTTCAATATCCGCTTTTCGACTTTCAATGTCCGCTTCCGCGTTCTCAATGTCCACTTTTGTACTTTTAATGTCCATTTCTTCAAACATTCCACTAATATGCATAAAACGATTATGAAGCTCATTCTT
>CAZGSF010000055.1:0-13448 GCA_964528145.1 uncultured Lachnospiraceae bacterium
TTTTAAATAAAACTTTTTTCAAAAATCTATTGACTTCTAATAGTTAGTCTCCTTTTCAACAAAACTTATCTGACTAAACTCATAAAAATATCAGTTCCGGATAATATCTTTAAATCGGTTTCTTTCTCTAAATCCCCCTCCGGCATCTCTTGTTTATCATATGATAATACAAGCAATTTCTTATGCAAAAAGGGCTGCATGCTTTCTTTTGCTTCGGATTTATTTTCAAAGGAAAGCTTTGCTTCGGGGCCGGTAATCACTATAATCAGTTTGGAACGCGCGTAGAATTTTTTCAAAAGGGATAGTAATCCATCCCACGTTTTTGCTACTTCATTACTTTCGTATGTATCAAAAAAACGTCCCATGGAAAGCATGGCAAGAGGCGTTACCTCTTTTATAAATTCCTGCCCACCCTTCCACAAAATAGTGTTTAACCGCACATTTCTGAACACTTCACTATGGGATTTCAAAGTACTTACCAGTTCTTTTGAATACTCCAAAACCTCATCCTTGGAAAGACTCATATCAATTACAATCGCCATTTCCAGAATTCCACCCGTGTAATTCCCGGGAGAATGAAGAATCCGCTCTATTGAATTTTTCAATTGTTTACGTTTTATCAGGTTCATCAAAAGCTTCCTTTGCAAAAAAGTGCCCCTGCATATTCCCAAGGGCACTTAATATCTTTTAATTCTATTTTAATTACTGATTTTTTACAAGTGTATTCTGGATAATTTCAAGTGCTAACTCATTTGTCTGCTGGCACTGCTCTACAACTGCATCATCACCGAGCTCAGCTGCTGCCATGGTATCTGCACCTAACTGTACGAAGCATACATACTGACCGAAGGTCTCGATACGGGATGCCTGAATCTTACCTACATTCATAGGGTACTGCATGGTATCATTAACCATCATTTCACGATATGCGTTTAATGCTTCTTCAACTGCTGTTACCTGATCTTCTTTTGCTTTGATAATGATAACAGTGTCGACATTAGTACTAATCATAGGCATCTCAGCATAATACTCTTCGTACATGTCAGAAGATATACCGTAAATATCAGTTAACATCTCCGCAGGAATTTCTGTGTTGGGCCAGTAGTCCTCTCCCAAAGTCTCAACCAATGCTGCCTTTACCTCATCCAATGTAACTCCTACGCCGTAATTGGTCTGTGATTCATCTACCTGGGCATTGTCATCGGTCTGTGTGGTGTCTTCACCTTCTGCTGTGTCATTCTGCTCTGTTCCCTGTGCACTGTTGTTCTCTTCAACAGTATCTTTGCCACATGCAACTACAGAAAGCGTCATCACAGCCGCCAAAAGTAATACAAATAATTTTTTCATAATTTCCTCCTAATCTTGGAATAAGTATTCTTTCGGAAATATTATTTCCAAAGATATTATTCCCATTCATGCCATCATAGTAACATAGTTTGGTCAAAAAGTCTTTTAAATTTTCATTAAAAAATTTTAACCTATGTATAAAATACGTTCTCCAATTGGTTTTTTATGGGAAAAATCAACAAATTTTTCAAAAAAGCAAAAGTCCGGTTGCCAGATAATAATTATCCGCTATAATTAATAGGGAACTTTAACCAAGAAAATAGAAAGGCTGTTATACCTTATGAGTATTTTAAACGTAGAAAATTTAACCCATGGATTCGGCGACCGCGCTATTTTTACTGATGTTTCTTTCCGCCTTCTTAAAGGAGAACATATCGGTCTCATCGGTGCAAACGGCGAAGGTAAATCCACTTTTATGAATATAATCACCGGAAAATTAATGCCCGACGAAGGCAAAATCGAATGGGCAAAAAATGTCCGCGTAGGCTACTTAGACCAGCATACCGTCCTTTCAAAAGGTATGTCTGTCAGGGATGTTCTCAAATCCGCTTTTGATTTCCTGTTTGATATGGAAGCACGTATGAACGATATTTGTGACAAAATGGGTGAGGCAAGCGAAACAGAGTTAGAAGAATACATGGAAGAACTTGGTACCATCCAGGATCTTCTTACAATGCACGATTTTTATATGATTGATTCAAAAGTAGAGGAAGTGGCACGTGCATTAGGCCTTACTGACATTGGACTTGACAGAGATGTCACCGATTTAAGTGGCGGTCAGCGAACCAAGGTTTTACTGGCAAAGCTTCTGCTTGAAAAACCTGATATTCTTTTACTTGACGAGCCTACCAACTATTTAGATGCAGAGCATATTGAATGGCTTAAGAGATATTTGAATGAATATGAGAACGCTTTTATTCTTATATCCCACGATATTCCATTCTTAAACAGTGTAATTAACCTTATTTACCACATGGATAATCAGGAATTAAACAGATATGTGGGAGATTATGATAAATTCCAGGAAGTTTATGCAATGAAAAAATCCCAGTTAGAGGCAGCATACAACCGCCAGCAAAAGGAAATCGCGGACTTAAAGGATTTCGTAGCACGCAACAAAGCCCGTGTTGCAACCCGGAATATGGCTATGTCCCGCCAGAAGAAACTGGATAAAATGGATATGATAGAGCTTGCTGCAGAAAAACCCAAGCCGGAATTTAATTTCAAGGAAGCCCGCACACCGGGAAGATATATTTTCCAGACTCATGATTTGGTAATAGGATATGACGAACCCCTTTCCACACCTTTGAATCTTGAAATGGAGCGTGGCCAAAAAATAGCCCTGATTGGTTCTAACGGTATCGGAAAAACAACTTTATTAAAAAGTATTTTAGGACTGATTAAACCTCTTTCCGGAGACGTAGAGCAGGGCGATTACTTAAGCATCGGATATTTTGAACAGGAAATGTCACCCGGCATTAACACCACCTGTCTTGAAGAAATCTGGCAGGAATTCCCCGGCTACACCCAATACGAGGTACGTGCCGCCCTTGCCAAATGCGGATTAACAACCAAGCATATTGAAAGTAAGGTTAAAGTTTTAAGCGGTGGCGAACAGGCAAAGGTACGTTTATGTAAATTAATTAACCGTGAAACCAACATCCTTCTTCTGGACGAGCCTACAAACCACTTGGATGTAGACGCAAAGGAAGAACTGAAACGTGCACTTAAAGCCTACAAAGGAAGTGTACTTATGGTTTGCCATGAACCTGAATTCTACGAAGGTCTGGCTACAGACGTGTGGGATTGCAGGGAATGGACTACGAAAGTGTTTTAAATAAAGGCTGCAAAAACTTTAGTCTTTGCAGCCCATAATTCATTTAATATTTAAATACATCTCTTTTGTTATATTTCTTGCCACCGCTCAATATGGTGTCCTTATTTTCAAAATAAATCCAACCTTCCACCTCATCGGCACGCTTCATATATACCCAATGTTCATCGTCGGTCTGGGTAAAGGTCACTGCAGCATCGGACGCCTTTGCAGTAGTGGCTGTTCCGCTTAAGCTCCTGCCGGAATATAACTGCAAATCAACCAGTTGTGTCACATCGCCCACATACTGATTATCGTACAAATAGTATAAGTCAGGCTCGCGCATTTGCAGATTGGATGAAAGAAGCTGATTGGAACCTGACATCCATACAGCAGATGCCCTCCAATTGGGAAGTAGCTGCAAATCATATGCAGATTCTATAGTTCCGTCACCTTTTATCTCAAAACAATTGTCATCCGGGAAATAGGGTACATAACCCAGACAATAAGTTCCGCTTCCTACGAAACGGATAAAATAAGTATAAGGAATTCCGTTGGCACCATAGTCTAAAATTGCTATTTCCTTATAAGAATCCCTGGTGTTAATGTCAGTAATATAATACCAGTCCAAATCCGGGTCCTGAATATGAATTCCCTGATCACTTAGGAAAAGCGTATACTTATAATCACCACCGTTAATGGTAAAACTCTCCACCGCCGTACCGTACTCTTCTATATTTGAAGTGGTGGCATTGTAGGTAATTACATCCTTCTGCCCGTCGTTATTCAAATCAACCGAGCAGCTTTCTCCCACCGGAATAATCTGCATATAACCGTTATCTTTGTTAAGAGCCTCTACCTCAATTACATTGAGATTATCCTCTTTATCCTCATCGTCCGTTGTATCTTCCAAAATCATATCGGAATCAGGTGCCGCCTGATAATCAGAATCACTCTCATCAATCAGGGAATTAAAATATTCTTCTACATCGGCAATAACGGCCTCCTCCTGAGCTTCGCCCCCGTCACCCCGGGCATTTTCCGCCGGACTGCATCCGGTTAAAAATACCATCATCAACAATATCGAAATATATCTTAAAAAGCTTCTGTTTTTCACGGATCTCCTCCTCTTAAACACAGTCTTTCCTAATAACATCATCGGTTACTTTTTTCGTAATATTAACATCTGTTATCAATTATAACATTTTTTCCAAAGAGATAGTATAAATTTACAAAAAAAATCCCGGGACATTTGATACCTCTACCCATGTCCCGGGATAATTAACATTATTCCTGTTCCTCTATAGCCTTTACTTCTGCCTCAACAGGCTTGTCACAAAGGGGAAAGCTTAAAACCGCAATAAACATATCCGCATCTGTTTCAATGGCAAATTCTCCGCCACATGCTTCCGCAAAGCTCTTTGCGATGGAAAGTCCAAGTCCGCTTCCTTCCGTAGTACGGGAAGCGTCGGCACGGACAAAACGCTCTGTAATCTCAGACGTGTCAAAGTTTAATTCCCCACGGGAAGTATTCTTAACAGTAGCTACCGCCATCTGACCCTGAACATTCAGCCCCACATGTACACGGGAATAATCCAATGAATATTGCAGAGCATTCACAAAAAGATTCTGGAAAACACGGTATAACTTCTCTCCGTCACCTTCCACATATATAGGCTGTTCGGGAAGATTAACCTTAAAGGACAGATTGCTTTCCGCAATTCTCTCATCCATATCAGCCAAGGTCTGACGGATAAGCTTGCCTAAATCAAGAACCACCTTTTCCACATTCATGTTTCCGGTAGAAGCCTTGGAAACATCAAATACATCCTGCACCATCGCTTTAAGCTTATAGGATTTATCACGAAGTGCCAGCACATAATCCTTCGCCGCAGGACTCATATCCTCCTCGCAAAGTAAATCCACATAATTAATGATTGAAGTAAGAGGAGTTTTCAAATCATGGGAAACATTAGTAATCAATTCCACTTTCATGCGGTCTGCACGGCTCTTTTGATCCACTGCCGTCTCAATTCCACTTTCCAGCATATTCACATCATCTGCCGTCTTTCCAAGAAAAGCATCCCGGGAAGCGACAAGAGGTGTGTGAAGCTTGCCGTTTCTGATATCTGAAATCTTATCAGTAATTGCCGAAACCTCTTTAAAGAACTTACCTGCATTATAAATAGATATACACAACAGGATAACTCCCAATAAACTTATCCACAAAATCGCTTTTTTATCCGTCAATTTAAATGCAAGCAAGACATCAATTCCTGCGCAAACCAGCGCACCTATACCGGTTATGCCTATATAAGCGCCAAGTCTTTTTTTCCAAGGCTGGCTCTGACCCCAGTTCTTCATGTAATTAAATACAATCACGGGAACTGAACAGTCAAACAATTTCGTGCCATTATTCTTAAAATCCCAAATGATAGGATATGAAAGCATTGCAAGTAATCCCACGCGGATAAGTGCCTTTTCTCCTACATAAGTAAAAGGATGTCTTAAAACAGGTACTACACCTACAATAATTACCGCCAGTAACAAAAGCTTTATTTCCACAAGAATATGTGCTGCTGTCTCTGCAACATCTTTTTTTGCCGTTTTTGCCGCCCTGATAGTTGCCAGATTAAAAATCCATGTTATAAAAAGTAAAATAACATTTGCACTTAAAAACCATAACTGCTCCTTATACATAGTTGCTGTTTTGGCAAACTCAGACAAAATTCCGCTTCCTTCCAAAATATCCACGTCTTTTATTGCCAATACAAAATCTATGTCCTGGGCTTTATAACCATTTGGCATATAAGAATGTTTGATATATTCAAGATTCAGATTCCCGTTTGAAGTCAACTCGTGCTTCGGACCGTTCTGGTGGAACATCAGCCTGATATCCTCCGGCAAAATCAAATGCCCGTCGTATTCAGAGAAAATCGGCTTAGTGAAGTTAGTATGCAAATCGCTTGTATACTCGCCTTCCTCCACCTGATAATTATGATCGTACACATAGTAATAAAGATTACCGCCACACTCCGCTACAGCATTATAAAAATCAATGGTCGCCTGATCTTTTATGCTCTTGGTTCCACTGTCCTCCAAAGGATAACCCTTATCATCACCCACACCGGTAAAGGCAATCATACCATCGTTATAAACCTTGCCGATATACTGTTGAAACTCGGTTACACCGGTAATGTCCCCTTTAAACAACTGATAATGTTGATTCGCAAAAACCTCCGTAAGGGCTTTATACCCGGTTGTTGCTGACAACAATGTCATAATAAGCACTCCAAAGGAAATTGCTCTATAAATAATTGCTCTTATTTGTTTACTTTTTTTCAATTTTGTATCCAATGCCCCACACCACCTTTAAATATTCCGGTTCACTCGGATTAATCTCGATTTTCTCCCTGATTCTGCGGATATGTACCATAACCGTACTTTCGCCGTTATAAGCAATCGGCTCCTCCCAAACCCGGGAATAAATCTCTTCAGCCGGGAAAATATGTCCCGGATGACGCATTAACAGTTCCATAATTTTGGTTTCTATTCCGGTTAATTTCACCGGTTCACCGTCAACGGTCAAAATATGTGCTGAAAAATCATAGCAAAGTCTTCCTATCCTGACTTCATCCGTGGCTGCATACACACCACCCAGCTGCAGATACCGGCGCAACTGGCTCTTCACCCTTGCCACCAGCTCTTTTCCGTTAAAAGGCTTACTGATATAATCATCGGCTCCTATTGAAAGCCCCAGAATCTTATCAGTGTCTTCAGACTTTGCCGACATAACAATTATAGGAAGATTTTTCTTCTCACGAATCTTCATAATAGCAGAATAGCCATCAAGCTTAGGCATCATAATGTCTATTATGAGGAGCTGAACCGTCTCCCTTGTCAGCACATCCAGTGCCTCCATGCCGTCATATGCACAAAGCACTTCATAGCCTTCTTTCTCCAGTTGGATTTTGGTAGTCTGCACGATGTCGCGATCATCATCTACCACCAGAATTCTTTCTTTTTCCATAATATCTCCTCTTTTGTCCGTTCACAATTCTGATTATATTTATATTTTCTTACAAAAAAAGCCCATATATTCTTACAAATTTCTAACTTTATTCTTAAAAAGCCAATTTATCATACTAATTATAGTCTAGCACATTACACATTTTTTCTCAATTTGTCAAATATTATCATATCTATAAAAATATAAATGAACAAAACCCTATTTTTATAATATAATAGAAATATAAACTTTTTAAGGAGTCCTATTATGCCAACAAATTATATGTCAGTAACCGGTATTATCCAAAGCGTTTCAAATATGGCTGATGATTGCTGTAACTTAATGGTTTCCATTATTACGGAGAACGGAATTGTAAATATGGTCGTTACACCCGACACCTATGTCGTTAATAACCTTCGTTTAAGAAGAGGTATGTCCGTAGTGGCCTTTTATGATGCAGATGCTCCGGCAATTTTAATCTTTCCCCCTCAGTACAGAGCTGCAATTATTGCCCAGAAATCCCAACAGGAAACAGTTACCATCCAACGCTTCGATGATAACCTTGTAAGCTTTGACAATTCACTGCAGTTAAACATCGGGCCAAACACCATGATTACCACAACCAACGGCCAGCCCTTCACCTGTGACCTTGGCAACCGCCAGCTTATGGTTTACTACAGCAATACCACCAGAAGTATTCCGCCACAGACCACACCCAGAAGAGTTATTGTGCTGTGTGACACAAACTAACACCTTAACGTGGTGACTTTACGGCGTTTTCTTTCTATGCTATAATTAACGCGTTACTTTATAACACTGACGCATCAAAGGAGGAAGTGTACTGAAAAAGGAAGGCGAACTTAAGGCCTACACTGAAATGATGAACGAAGCAAGAGCTCTCGCAACCAAACGTATGGTTCAGGAAGCCGAAAGCATGGGCGCTGATGCTGTTGTTAATATCCGCTACAGCTCCGCTGCAGTTATGCAGGGCGCAGCTGAAATTATGGCATACGGAACAGCGGTGAAATTTATTTAAAAAATGCAGGGGCTTCTTGTAATAAAGTTTCCGCTTAGGCACGCTTTCGCTCCATTAAATACGTAGCGGGCACTAAGCTCGAAAGAACCTCGCTAAGTGCCGACGCATTTAAAGGGCCTATAGCGGAAGAACTTTATTACAAGAAGCTTTAACATTTTATAAACGTTAAGCAAATTAATAAATACAGGTGATGATATGAAGAAAATTTTAGTTGTTGTAGATATGCAGAATGATTTTATTTCGGGGTCACTCGGGACCAAAGAAGCTGTTGCGATTGTGCCAAATGTGCTTGGAAAGATTAAAGAATATGATATTAATGACATCTATGTCACAAGAGATACTCATCAGTCAGATTATATGAACACCAATGAGGGCAGACACCTTCCTGTGGAACACTGTATAGAGAATACCTGGGGATGGGAGCTGGAAGACTCCGTTAAAGCTGCAGTTGAAGGCGCCAAAACAGTAAACAAGCCAACCTTTGGCTCCACTGAGTTAGCCTCAATGCTTTATAAAATGTATGAAGAGCTTCCCGTCTCCGAAAGCGGAAAAAAGGAACTCTCCATTGAGCTTGTGGGACTTTGCACTGACATTTGCGTTGTTTCCAATGCACTGCTAATAAAAGCTACGATGCCGGAAATTACCATAAGCATTGATAGCAGCTGTTGCGCCGGCGTTACCCCCGAAAGTCATGAAGCAGCACTTACTACCATGAAAATGTGCCAAATTGAGGTAATATAATGGAGTTTATAATTGAAAGAGTGACAAATCTGTCACCTGACACAATTGACATAACTATAAGTAAAATCAAGGAAATCTGGGCTCAGATGCCCACACCTGAATGGTTTGCCATGGACTCCGATAAGGAAATCAGCGATTATTTTACATATGGCAAATCCTGGCTCTATGTGGCAAAAGAGAAGACAGGAGAAACGTCCAGATTCTACAACGATTCACGGGATTTCGACTGTCCCGGATTTGCAGGTCTTTTTACTACGATTTTCCCGGAATTAGGACAGGAAAACTTAGGAAGAGACTTAGGTTTTTCTAACGAGGACCTTATGAAAACCGCTCACATGGAAACTGTTGTAATTGCTCCCGCATATCGGGGACATCACCTGCAGGCACGTCTTATGGCTAAAGCAGAAGAGGACTTAAAGGATGCTGGTTACAAGCATCTGCTTTGTACTATTCATCCGGACAACCCCTACAGCATGAACAACGCTCTCTCCCTTGGCTACAAGGTAGAAAAACTGGTAGATAAATACGGCGGACTGCCGAGAAATATTCTTAAGAAAGAAATCTAACAAAGGCGCAGGAGTATTACTCCAGCGCCTCTTTTGCTACGTACACCGATATATTGAAGGTTCTAAGGGTCATGTCTTCAAATTCCTGCTTTAAGCCCTTCTTATACTGAATTAACGTTTCATCATTTTTATCAAATGCCTCTGCCATCACCGGTGCCGCATCTGCGGAAAGCCTGCTCAAATAGTGCAAGTCCGTGTACTCCTCCTCCATGTGAGTCACGTTATACTTAGCAATCCAGTAATCAGGATGTGCAAAAGATAAAGCCAGATAAAAGACCGTCACCACTGCCAGACAATAACCAAACAGTTTAAATTCCTGCTTATAAATCTGAATAATTAGTCCCGTAAGTAAAAGCGCCAATACCGCCAGCGACCAAAGCACCAGCACGCGTAAGAAGGTCAAATGATACTGACTGATGTACATTATCATACGAAGAGCACTGGAAGCAATCATGACATATGTGCAACATGACATCACCGTCAGAATTGCTTTCAAAAACATGTTATCCCGGAACCTTTTCATACCTACCAGAACTAAAATACAGTTTAAAATGACCACCGCCAACAGTTCAAAATATCCCCTCCTTGCATATTGCGCATATGTATAACCTTCCGGCAGCTCCATATTCCTTAAAAACAGGGAAGAAATCTGGATTCCGCAAAACAGCAGATACACCAATGTCAACACTGACGTCACTGTTATTGCAAGAATGGGCTCACCGGTACGTTTATCTTTAACATCCTCTGTCAGTTTTTTCTGTTCAAACCACACAAGCAACCCGTATACAAAGAAAAATACACCAATTACAAGGAAAAACACACCTGAGATGTCACCAATATTAACCTTTTCAAAGAACTTGTCAATTACACTTTCAAATACCAGGTCCGCGCTCATCAGAAGAAACAGCACCAGCATCACAAGAGGAAGCCCTATGCACAAGCCCAGCAAAACGTACATCCCTTTGCCAAAGCCCTCTTTTTCTTTGCGGTATTCATTACAATCCTTAAAGGAATGACCCATCATTCCCACTGCACCAAAACAGCTTATTATAACCGATGAAAGATATTTGGAAATATCCCACTTCCTGTCCTCACAAAACTGATGAATCAGAATACTAATCAGCAACAGAAACAGCCCGGTCTTATTGAAAAAAATGACTCTCGCGTCATTTGTCAGACAGGTGGACACTCCTAAAAGCACAATGCTGACTGCCGGAAAAATACTGTCTTTTTTTATGGAAATCCCTAACCTTTGAATAGTAAAGCCAAAAAAGAAGAGACTTCCTATAGCGAAAAAAGGGTAAGTAATTCCCGCTCCGTTCTTATATAGACAAAATGCATAAAACAAAGCATATATGGCACTTGCAGGTGCCAGAATACTGAACCGCTCCCGCATGGATGCCCTTTGCTGCTCACTTAATTCACTGCCTGAATCCACAACTGCTGATGAAATTGACTGACTATCCATATTACTTTCACTCCTCTCCATTGTTCCTAAACTCTAATATATCCCCGGGCTGACAATTAAGCGCCTCGCAGATTTTATCCAAGGTATCTATTTTGATGGCTTTCGCTTTGCCGTTTTTCAAAATAGATATATTTGCCATGGTTATCCCGACTTTTTCTGACAGTTCTGTCACACTCATCTTGCGTTTTGCAAGCATTACATCAATATTTATGATAATCATACCTGTCACCTCCGTCCTAGATTGTTAATTCATTCTCTTCTTTAAGCTCAGCCGCTCTTTGAATTAACTGGGACAGCGCCGCACACACAATCACAACCGCCACACCCACGAAGGCAATCAAGAAGGTTATAAGAAGAACTCCGGGGTGATTCAAACCAAGGAAAAACAGCACAAGATTACCCACAAGGTAATACGCTGTGTCCACAAGTGCCAGAACCGCCACATTCTTTAAATACCGGGCATTCACAAAGCTGAAGGAATTATTGTTGCCGATTTCGGTAAATACCTTCCAGGCATATACCAGCGCAATATAACAGGGAATTCCGGTGACCCAGAGAAAGCACATACGAATCCAATACGCTGTACCTCCAAGAGTCGTATGGTCGATGGTTGCCTGATACCACACTTCAGGAAGCACTATTCCGTATACAATTGCCCCTAAGATTCCCATACCGATTACCACGCTTTTTAACCAATTGGAAAGTGTTTTTTGTTTCTTTAACTGAAGTTCTGATTGTACCATAATATTAACCTCACATTCTTTGTTCTTTTTCCAAAGAATACCACCTTGCAAGTTGTTTGTCAATACTTTTTTATCGTGTTGCGATAAATATTTGTTGAAATTTGTGTTATTGCTGATTTTGTCGCTGATTAAATCAAACACAAAAAGAACACGGACGACCTACCTGTTGGTGACTAATCCGTGTTCTCAATAACTACCGTATTTAATTTTTTCTATCTTAAAAGTTTATTCCTCGGTGGCATTCCTGTCATATTCCAGAATATCACCGGGCTGGCAATCCAGCACGTCGCAGATTGCTTCCAGAGTGGAAAAGCGGATTGCACTGATTTTGCCGGTCTTCATTTTGGAAAGATTCACATTGGATACCCCGACCTTCTCAGACAATTCATTAAGACTCATTTTGCGATCAGCCATGACCCTATCAAGACGTAATATTATTTTTCCCATATTCCTGCTCCTATTCTATAAAGTCTCATCAGATTCCTGCTGAAGAACCGCGCCGTATTTGAAAATATATACCAATACAAATACAATTAAAATAATCAGTACTACCCCTAAATCAATATTTAATGTAAGCGCAACCATATTGTTAGTAAAGCTGTCAACTACAGAATCAACTACAGAAGAGACAAATACCCAGGGAATTAAGGAGAACGCTAAATTCTGCATTTTCTTAATTACTTTATCTTCAAAAGGAGTTTCGCAATCACAGAATGCTTTGCAAAGAGAAGATGCAAAACATAAAACCACCATAATCATTATAAGCCCGACTACCAAAAGGAGCACCAACCATGCCATGTTTCGAATTGTTAAATTTATATCTTCTGCTTTTTCAGTGATGGCAACATTGTGACCTGCAACTTCAATCTTTGTCACAACATAATCTTCCTTATCCTCTTCGGCTGCCGCCACTAATTCAGCCTGCTTCTCTGCCAGTTCTTCATCTGTAAAGCTCATACCAAAGCTATCCATGTTAACATCCATTTCAACATTGGTAGATAACTTAACATTCAAAAAATCCTTAGGAAGTACAAAACCAATTATCGCTGCTACCATGAGAAATGCGATACAGATACCTACCAAAATTTTACTTACCAATGCGATTGTGTTACCGATACGGCCAAATTTGTTAATCTTACTTATTGCTTCGTTTTTCATTATGTTTTCCTCACTTTATACTTTTTTATTTGTTATTGGTTACCACTCTTGCAAGAAAGCGAACGATAAATGTAAAAGATTTAATGTTTATCGTTAATTGAACTATACCACCCATTTTTACACTTGTCAACAACTTTTTAACGAAAAACATTAAATATTTTATGAGAACATAAAAAATAAGCCTAACCGGACAATTATATCCGGTGAGGCTCACTCGTTCACTCCATATCTATTACCTTATATAATTTTTTTATTACTCAAAAATGACTTCACATATCCTAAAAATTGTTCTGCTTTACTTATCTGCTCTTCTGCATCTTTTTTTGATGCTACAAAGAAATCTTCATAATCAGCATGTTCACGCATTTCCATAGCATTTTGAATAATCTTGGAAGCGACTTTTTCAAAATCACCTGCTTTAACATGATATTGATTAAAATGTGCATCTATATTTTGATAATTCTGTTATGCTGCCTGCCATAAAATAACTCCATCCTTTTTCATATTTTTATAAAAAGGCATTGTATCTTCCCATATTTTAAATTTTTCATAATCAATTCGTAATAC
>CAZGSF010000056.1:0-12883 GCA_964528145.1 uncultured Lachnospiraceae bacterium
CCACGCTTCATTTCATGCTCCAAAAAGTATTTTGTAAATGGGAATAATCTATCTGTATTCTTTATCCCATAAATACTGGAAATATAATCCTGAATATCCGCTACAAGAAATTCCGGAATATGTATTACACGTTTACTTTTTGGTGTCTTAGGTTCTGTAATCACATCTTTTTTACTCAATCTCTGATAAGACTTTGTAATGGAAATAGTATGCTTCTCCAAATCAATATCCTCTGGTGTCAACGCTAACAGTTCACCAATTCGTATTCCTGTCCAATAAAGAATCATAAATGCAAGATAAGACATTCTTTTATCCATAAGCTCATCTATGAATTTCATAAATTCCTGCTTTGTCCAGAAATTCATTTCATCTGCCTTACTCTTTCCAATACTGCCTGCCTTAGCACACGGATTACTTGCAAGGTCGTAATATTTAACCGCATAATTGAATATGGCACACAACTGATTGTTAATGGTTTTGAGGTAAGTTTGCGAATATCCCTGACTGATAAGTTTATTCTGCCATTGCCGAATGTCCGTTGCTTTGATTTCATTCACACTCTTTTCCCCAAAATATGGAGTAATTTTCAAATCAATAATGTACCGCTTAGTCCTCATAGTGTGTTCCCGTAGTCTGGTTCCCATATCCTCGCAATACACCTCAATGAAATCTTTGAACTTCATGTTGAAATCCAATGACTTAGTCATCAAGAAATTTCTCAACCATTCTTCTGCTTCTCTCTTCGTTGCAAACCCTCTTTTTGTTGATTTCCTACGCTTACCCTGCCAATCCGTGTACCGATATTGTATGAGCCACTTTCCCGTTTTCGGATCTTTTTCTGCTTTCATCGTGTTCCTCCTTTCTACGCATTTGCAAATCCATACCAACGTTTTTCGAAATAGCCTCTTGGAATTTTGCCGGCAATTACCAGATAACCATCTTGCTCTAATTCCACATTCAACTTTTTGATAATCTTGTATGCATGCCCTACGGAAATTCCAAGTAATTCAGCCAGTTCACTTGCAGTAATGTAAAGTTTGTTTTGTGTTGCCATGATATCACCTCTTTTCTTCGATGTAGCCATATCGCTACACATTTTATATTCTCATTATATGTAACGACCTCGCTACTGTCAATAGGTTTTAAAAAATTTTGTAGCGAAGTGACAACATTTGTGTTAAAATAAGATATATTATTTCATGGAGGTTAAAAGGCATGACTATAGGCGAAAAAATCAAATATGTCAGAAAGCTTTACCATATGAGTTCAGCAGAACTTGCAGAACGAACCGGAATCCATCCTGTTTCTATCCGAAAGTACGAAAGTAATAAGATGGTTCCTCAATCAGCCCAAATAGAAAGACTCGCAGCTGCATTTCATTTATCTCCTGCTATCTTTAGCGGATTAACAGATATGCGGTTTGACTATCAATTCAGCGGTGACTGCCTCGGCATGCTTATCATGCTCTACACTTCCGGCACACTTATGATCGATGGTGAACGCAACGAAAAGAATATATTAAAAAAAGAAACAGTAAAATTTACTGTCTCTCCGCTACTGCAAAAATTTCTTCAATTTTCGGAAAAGGACAAAGCTTTATCTTTTGAAGATGTTAATGTCTTGATTAAGGATAACGATACCTTGGACCGATTCATTTTCTGGGAATTTATGTACAATCGCCGAGACGAGCTTTATGATGCATATATGGAAGAAGAAACAAAGGAAAATGAAGAAGCCTATAAACAGATATGTAATGATTATGATGAGATTGAGATGAATACATTTCTGCAGGGTAGGTTGGGGGATATTGTGATGCAGGCGACTATTAATCAATAACTAACCAATTCTTAGTTAATATATAGAGGTATCTTATGCAAGAACGAAATATTTTACATCGTTTCAAACAATTAATCGGAGAATATTGTGCCATTAATCAATACATAGAATTGTCCTTAAGATGTTTTGCCGATAGCTATGCCAATACTTTTGAAAATCCGCAAGAACTAGAGTATTTAGCTTACAGTAAATCATTATCCTTATCACATTACAATGCTACCGAAATGCTCCATTGCATATCAAGAACATACATTGTAAACATAAATTTATGCTTTGAAACTTTTTTGCGCGAAGTATATGAATTACTAAAAAAATATGGATTAAATGAAATAAAATCCAAAAATCAAAATGATTCTTGGTTAGATTGTATACTTAATAATGTCTCAATTCCCGAAACACAATCCTCTAAGAATGCTATAATTGATTTATGCAATTATTATCGACTTGTAAGAAATTCTGCTGTTCATGATAAATTTGAATTGGATACGCATAAAGTAGAATATAGCATGTTAAAAAAATATACCTATCACACAGAAGCAAAGTTCTCTAAACTTAATGCGCCAAATAATTATGACGATATTCAATTTGATGATTTCGTCATGTTTTCGCGCGCCTGTCAAGAGTTAGCTGCTTATATATACTCATCATTAGAATTTGATTATGTAAAAATAGCCAAAGATATTCCTGATGAATTGATTGTGAAATGGCTTGGCTTTGACAATAGACAACGTCTTGAAAATGCTGTAAGATTATATATAAACTCAAAGTTCAAAATCGATGTATCATTTGAGAAACAATTACCTGCTATTATCGATTATTTCAATAGCTCGTTCGACCAACGGTAGGTCATCCCCCTTTATAAGTGCATTAACTTTTAATGCACTTATAAAGGGGAAAATGTCGGTTCGAATCCGATGCGGGCTTTTATCATCCTTTAAACTACTTCAATGGTTTCAATAAATATATATTCCTATTCCTTACATACTTCATATCTACACCCAAATTAGCTAACTCCTGCATCATCCCTCGTACATGCCCTAATTCAATCCTATGAATTTTCTTATCACTCTTTAATTCTTCTAATGCAGTACGAGCTGTGTATTTTTCTCCATCAGATTTTATCATATGACATATAACAGATAATAGAAATTTATATTCTGAAATCATATTAAGGTTCATCATATCACTTTCTGGATACTTTTCTGTAATTACTGTTACGTCGCCTCCTGCAGTTATATCTTGATACGCTACCGACATATTATCCTGTAGTGCCTCTAATATCATTGTATGTCCTATATATGGGCTATTCTTCCCTTTAGCTCTAAAGAGTCTTACACCTTTATATGCCATTTCATAAGAAATCAATTCTCCGTAATTACCATTATATATTCCCATTCCTTTTCTTGTATTAGTAGAATATATCGATTTGATAGATAATCCATTCGGAAAAATGTAAGAAACTGTTCCCAAAATATCATCCAACTCTGAATACAGCATATCACCTATACTAATTTTTCCATTGTGTTCTCTAATATATTCACTATTTAGTAGCATCCAAAATCCTTTTATTGATATTGCAAAATATAAATCTAAATTGTACGTTTTTGCATATTGAATTCTTCTCTCTAAATTTCCACCACTTATTTTGTATACTTCCTTATCTGTATGCTTTATTTCCAACAGAAATTTTTTACCATTTTTCAGTTCTACCAATAAATCTGCTGTTGCCGTTGATAACAGTTTCGATATTCCCTCATCAAATGCTGTTAATTTCTTACATACATCCATCAGAAATAATATTAATATAAACTCATCTTCCTTATCTTTTCCCTGTAGACGTTTATTTATCTCCTCTAAAGACATTCCAAGCGATGTAGCCATGCTATTTTTTTGTTCTTCTGTCATATATTGCATTAATTGTCCAAATGCTAAAATATCTTCTAATGCTGCCATCCTTTCATCTCCTTTTTCACAAAATTGTACTCATTCTGCACTCAATCAACATGACAAGAGCCCGCAAACCTGCATAAATGCTAGGTTTGTGGGCTCAATTTATTTATTCAAACTCAATCGTCGCAACAGGTTTTTTCGTAATCTCATACACAACCCTGTTGATACTTGTAACCTCTGCAGTAATTCTGTCAGCAATCTTTTCCAGAAGGTCATAATCAATTCTTTCAATTGTCGCAGTCATTGCATCAATTGTATTCACGGCGCGAATTACACACATGTATCCCATGCTTCTTGCGTTGTCTCTTACACCAACTGCTTTGAAGTCGGGTACTACGGTGAAGTACTGCCATACAGTCTTGTCAAGGCCGGCTTTTGCGAATTCTTCACGGAGAATTGCATCTGACTCACGAAGAGCTTCAAGACGGTCACGGGTGATTGCGCCAAGACAACGAACACCAAGACCGGGACCGGGGAAAGGCTGACGGTAAACCATTTCTGCAGGTAAACCAAGCTCTACGCCGCAGGCACGAACCTCATCTTTGAAAAGCTGTGCAAGGGGCTCAACAAGTGCAAACTGTAAATCTTCAGGAAGTCCGCCAACATTGTGATGTGATTTAACACATTTTGCAGTCTTGGTACCGGACTCGATAATATCGGGGTAAATGGTTCCCTGACCAAGAAATTCAATTCCTTCAAGCTTACGTGCTTCCTCTTCGAATACACGGATAAACTCTCCACCGATAATTTTTCTCTTTTCTTCAGGATCTGCAACGCCCTCAAGCTTACCAAGGAATCTTTCTGTTGCATCTACATATATAAGGTTAGCATCCAGTTGATTCCGGAATACTTCCACAACGTTTTCAGACTCGTTCTTTCTCATAAGTCCATGATTAACGTGCACACACACAAGCTGCTTACCGATTGCCTTGATGAGCAATGCAGCAACTACGGAAGAATCTACACCACCGGATAAAGCAAGAAGAACCTTTTTATCTCCCACCTGACGGCGAACAAGTTCAACCTGGTCTTCGATGAAATTCTTCATGTTCCAGTTTGCTTCTGATTTACACTCATCGAATACAAATGCTTTAATCTCTGCTTCTGTAGGCATGGTATCATATTTCTTGTCACATTTAGAGGTAGGATGGTCGATGGAAATCATAGGAATTCCGCAGGTATAGAGTTCATCACAAATCTCTACAGGTGTTCCGTCTACCACACGGTTCTCACCACCGTTTAAAATAATTCCCTTTACATTATTAAGCTTCTTAAGCTCGTCCACTGTAATATCGTGGGGATGAATCTCGCTATATACGCCCATATCTCGAATCTGACGGGCAATTACAGTATTTTCTGTGCTACCAAGATCAAGAATTACAATCATATCCTGTTTCATTGTGCATTCTCCTCAAAATTTTATTTTCTCCTTACAAAGCAGACCACGATATCTGCCTACACTACAAAGGGGAATTTTTATATCACTTTCTTATATTATAATAAAATTTTCTGCATGAAAAGTTTTTTTTATAATTTTTTTCATGAAATTTTTTCATATTTCTCCAATATATTTAAAACAAGTTGATATTAAGCGTATTTTCCAGTATTATTTTAGTATAAGGTTTTTACAAAAACAAAATGTATTGGAGGAAACCAGATATGGCAAGAACACCACAGGATTTTATGAACCTGATTAAAGAAAATGATATCAAGATGGTTGACTTTAAAATCGTTGATATCAACGGACAGTATCGTCACGTAACAATCCCTGCGCAGCAATTTTCCGAAGACACCTTAAAAAACGGAATCGGATTCGATGCATCCAACTATGGTTACGCAGTTGTTGAGAAAAGTGATATGGTATTTATTCCGGATTTGGACACTGCAATTGTAGATCCGTTCTGCGAGATTCCCACACTTTCCGTAACCGGTAATGCAATGATTATTGATTATCCGGAGAACCGTCCTCTGGACCAATATCCACGTAATATCGTACTGGCTGCTGAACAGTATATGAAGGATACCGGTATCGCAGATACCATGCTTATCTTGCCGGAGTTTGAGTTCCATTTATTTGATAATGTGGGTTGGAATGTTGCCCCTAACAATATCGGTGTAAATATTGATGTTGAGCAGGCTTACTGGAACAGTGCCAACGAAGGAAAAGGTAACATTGTTCCTCATCAGAAAGCTTATCATGTTGCCAAACCTTTTGACCGCTCTTACGAATGTCGTTCTGAAATGTGTCTTAAGATGGAAGAGGCAGGCATTCCTATAAAATACCATCATCCCGAAGTCGGTGCGGCAGGTCAGTTTGAAATTGAACCTATGCTTGGCCAAATGTCCAAAATGGCTGACAACACTATGATGATTAAATATATCATCCACAATACCGCACTTAAATATGGAAAAACCGCCACATTTATGCCTAAGCCGGTTTACGGTGAGGCAGGTAACGGTATGCATGTCCATATGTTGCTGTTAAAGAACGGTGAGCCTGTTTTCTCCGATGATAACGGCTATGCACATTTAAGCGAAACTGCACATTATTTCATGGGCGGATTACTTAAACACATCAACTCACTTTGTGCGCTTACCAATCCAAGTACCAACTCCTTTAAACGTCTGGTCCCTGGATTTGAGGCTCCTGTTACTGTCGGATATGCAACCTCAAACCGAAGTGCGGTTATACGTATTCCTGCTTATGCAAAGACTCCTGCGCTTCGTCGTTTTGAGCTTCGCAACCCCGATGCAACCTGTAATCCATACCTTTGCTACGCAGCAATTCTGATGGCAGGTCTTGACGGTGTTAAGAATAAAATCGACCCTCATGCAAATGGCTGGGGTCCTTATGATATGAACCTGTATTCATTATCAGATGAAGAGAAAGCTAAACTCAGTGCACTTCCCACCTCCTTAGACAAAGCATTGGATGCATTGGAAGCTGACCACGATTACCTTACAGCAGGAGGCGTTTTCCCTGAGCATCTCATCAAGAACTTTATAGCAACCAAGCGTAAAGAATGCATGCAGATGGCGGCAATTCCTCATCCTGCAGAATTTGACAGATATTTCAATTTATAGAATCATTAAGTATATTACAAAAAATCAGCCCCGTCATCAAAGTATGAAACAATCTTAAACCTTGATGACAGGACTGTTTTTATTTGTCGTAAATTTTATTCTACGTCGCCCTCGTTATTGTCACTTGACATTTCAAGCATTAAATTTCTATATGATTAACGTTTGTCATATGAAGCTCCGTATGAATAAATACTCGATCGCCCTCTTCCAAACGCATATTTCCGTTTGGAATCAAAGCTTTATTACGACGTTTTACCAACACAATAATCGCATGTCTGGAAATATCCAAATCTTTAATTTTCTGTCCTGTCCACGGATTTTGCTTTTTAAGTACAACCTCTTTCAAGTTTATTTTCTCATGTTCTTCAAAGGGTTCTGCTCCCAAAACCAATATATCATCCTCATAAACTACCACGTCTCCCCGTGGTATAATCATTTCTTCATCCCGCTTAATCACAGATACGATAACACCTCTGGGCAATTTTAATTCAGCAATTTTCTTTCCAACCCAATCATCTTCATCTTTCATATGAATCTTAATAAAATTCATATCCGCTTCATATCCGTACTCGGTTCTTTTCTTTATATTTGAATACTGTTCTACGAATCCTGCTGAAATAATACCTGTGGGAATCGCAACCATACCAACACCTAAAAATGTAATAAATATACCAAACACTTTACCAAGCGTGGTTATTGGATATATATCACCATATCCGACTGTCAGCAACGTTGATGCTGCCCACCAGATTCCCGAAAAAGCATTCTGAAACACCTCAGGCTGAGCCTCATTCTCAAGACTATACATACAAAGACTTGATGCCAGCATAAGTATAAGTATAATAAAAACCGATGAAATTAACTGCTGCTTTTTTCCCTTAATAACAGCTGTAATAACACTTAAGGAATCGTGATATGCATTTATTTTGAACAGTCGGAAAATGCGTACGATTCTTATCATTCGGAAAGCCACCGTCCCTTTCGGGAAAAATATAGGCAAATAATAAGGCAGGAAGGATAACAAATCAACAATTCCCGTAAACGAAAAAATATACTTTATCACAGCACTTCCGGGCTTTCCCTTGGGATACAAAAAACACGCTGTCCATACTCTAAGAACATAATCCACTGCAAAAAAGGCAACAGTTACCGCCTCAATTACCACAATTATTTTCCCGTATTTCGCCCTCAAATCAGAATACGTGTACATAATACTTACAATAAGATTTAATATAATCGAAATAGCATTCACATAATCATAAAAACGGCTTACGTGATCAAAATCATTTCCAACCTCTAATATTTCAAATAGGCGTTTGCGCCTTCTTAACCATTTCTTTTCCATACCCTTATCCCCTTATTATTGCAATACCCTTAAAAATAATTATATGACAAATTGCCATATAATCAAGCAAAATTGCATCCTTTTTCTCCTTTTTCTAAAATTCCATACATAAAGAAAATGCTCATTACCCGGTTATCACAAATGGTTAAACACTATAGAAACCTAAGTAATGAGCACTTATTTATAATCGGGTATCAAACAATCCGCAATAACTGTCAATTGGATCAATTCCTGTAAAGGCATCTTCACCTGCCACCAGTTTCTCAACCAGCGCATCTAAAGTATATTCCTTGGCATCATAGGTATTGATGTAAGTTCTTGCCTGAGGAATATCTGCAAGCATGGTGGGCTGTCCGCATCCGACTACCACTACAGGTAACTCAAATACGTACCAGGGAATTTCTCCACCTCCCTTTGACATTCCAAAACTGGGTCTACCGTTTGACACATCGCAAAGTGTAATAACCATATCCATGTCTTTAACGAAATCAGCTATTGCATTTTTTCCTGCAAAGTACATGTTGATGCTGGGCTTCTCACCTGCTGCAATTTGCTTTTTCATCTTATCAAGAGGACTCTCGTAAATAAATGCATCAAAGCCTTTGGCACAGAGTTTTTCTTTGATCACCTCTGCCGGGTTGGCTCCGCCGCCATAGCCCATGGCTTTCATCAACTCGCCCATGGCACCACCATTACCTTTTACGTGTACAATCATAATGCGTTTGTAACGCTCAGGAGTTATAGGCAGAACATCTTTGTCTTTATATTTTACAAGGGTGATTGCATCCTTGCTGATTTCTTTCTGCATAGCCTTGTATTCTTCTTTGCCAAGAACTGCTGAAAGTGCATCTGCCGCAGGAACAAGTTCCGCTTTTGCTTTCTTATGAAGTCCAATGCGGGCTTTAAGTCCAAGAATACGTGTTAATGCTTCCACCATTCTCTCTTCACTGATGGTTCCGTCTTTGTATGCATTTAGCATGGTCGCAAAGTCTTCTTCGGGATCATTGAAGAATAAGAACATATCGCAGCCTGCATTAATTGCAAGAGGAAGCATCTGGCTTCTCTTCATGCGGTTAGTCATACCTACCATATGGGAAGCATCAGTTACTACCATACCGTTGAATCCAAGCTTGTCACGAAGAAGCCCTGTCATGATTTCCGGTGCCAAAGTTGCAGGCATCAAATCATCATCTTTAAGCTCCGGTTTTAAAGCTTTTGAGTACTTGGGCATCAGAATGTGCCCGCCCATGATAGCATCCAAATCATTATCAATCAATTCTTTATATACATGTCCGTAGGTTGCATCCCACTCATCCACGTCAAAATAATTCACGTTATTGGAAATATGTGCGTCACGAAAATCCTGTCCGTTACCGGGGAAATGTTTTGCCGCACATGCAAAACCGGGAATGGTATGAGCGCCTTTTAAATATTCAACGCTCATTCTTGCAACACGCTTAGGATCATTACCGAAAGCACGTCCGATAATCTCGGTATTTTCCCAGTTATATGCGATGTCACAAACCGGGGAGAATGCCATATTACATCCGATTGCCGCTGCTTCTTCGTTAGACATTTTTCCAAGTGCAAATGCATATTCGTCTTTGTCAGTTGCACCGATTTTAACGCCTGTGCCGATTGCAGTACCGTCTGCACATGCCCCATCGCCTCCGGCTTCAGTATTACATGCAATGAATACGGGAATCTTAGCATACTTCTGTAATTTACGGTTCTGCTCCAGAATTGCTGCTCCCGGTGCCGGATTATAACGACATCCGCCCAAGTGGTATTTTTCCATCAGTTCTTTCAAATGCTCTTCTTCGTGAGAAGATGTTAACTGAAAAAATAACTGTCCTACCTTTTCCTCATCACTCATGTCTGCAATTGTGTCTTGTACCCACTTAATATCCTCGTCAGATAAGTAATAGGGTCTCGCTTTTAAATCAACCATAGGGGTCTCCTTTCGTAGGGGAATGAGATTGTAAAAGTCTTTGAGGGGTAGGATAGGATAAAAGTTTCCGCTTAGGCACGCTCGCGCTCCATGCAATGTCGTAACGGTACTAAGCTCGAAAAAACCTCGCTAAGTACCGACGCATTTCAAGGGCCTGTCGCGGGAAATCTTTTATTCTATCCTACTCAAATATACTTTTACAACTAATTTATAAGTTTATTTTAAGTTGTTTAAAAATTCGTATACTTTCATCTGCTGATATTCGCCATCATAGGTTCCATCTATAAGCTTCTGCACAGCAGTATCTTTGAACTCTGCCCAGGATTCCTTCTCGTGGCGGACACAGATAGGATAGTAGAACACTCCGCTTTTCTTTGCAGCATCGTAATCGCCCATTGCATCACCGGTCATAAGAACATGCGTCTGGTCGTAGCCTTTCTTCACCAATTCCTGAATGCAGTATGCTTTGCTTCCGGTATCCTGTGCCAAAAGAATATCAACATGCTCTAAGAGTCCGTATAATTCCCATTCTTCTTCTACTGCTTGCAGATTTGCAGAGGACACGATTGCAACATCAGCGTACTGATGCGCATATTCAATCGCCTCTTTTGCACCTTCAAAAGGCTTTTTATCCTCAAAGGGAAGTGCATTGATAGCTTCATTTACTTTCTTAGACCAGGAAAGTGCTTTCTTTAAACACATGCTTCCTTTTGCAGCAATAGCACGCTCCAAAGCAGGATTTGAAAGTTCGTCGCTTTCTTCCACCCATTTCTCAAGTGCATCAATTCCGCTGATATGGCAATATGAAATATCAACTTCTTTTAAGATTTTAACCAAGCCTTTGAAGCGGTTGATTCCACGGGTGATGGTGTAAAGGTTAATCTTATTCCAACGCTCCAATATAGGCTCCTGCCACCGGGTAAGTCCCCACTCTTCCACCATACAGGGACCGAAGCATTTAATATGCTTAATATCCATGGTGTCCATTGCACAGCCGTCGGAATCGATACAGATTAACCAATCTTTTTTCTTTTCAAACTCCTGTAATTTGTTGCTCATATTCTTCCTCTCCGTATTCTTATAATTTATTATTCTCACGTTTTTCTTCAAGAAACCTTGCATTTTTTTCTACACGCGTTTTGTTTAATGGATATAAGAAAATTAACACCAGTGCTAACAAAACATAACCGATTGCCGGAACCAGACAGGTAATGTCATAAATACCTTTGGTTACAACCGGGTCAAATGCCGTCTCCGCCGTATAACCTATGCTGGTTAGCAAAAATCCCGATACACCGGATGCTGCTGCCTGCCCTAATTTTCTGGCAAAAGAATACACTGAATAAATAGTTCCGTCAGATCTATCCCCTGTGCGAACCTCTGCATCATCAATTACATCAGTAATCATTGCCCAGTTTATAAGGCTGAATATACCGAGTCCTACATAAGACAGTGCAAAAAATCCCACAAACAACCAGACATTTGTAATCTGCATCACATATGCAACGATAAACACCACTGCGCCGAACACAGACGCAAATACCGCCAGTTCCTTACGTCCAAACCGCTGGGACAGTCTCACGGTAAATGCTGCGCAGATAAAAGTAATAATAATTCCTACCAGACCTGCCAGTGACTGTGCCGCAGTGTTCCCAAAATAGTTGGGGTACACATAGGTCATCATATTCTGTGATGTAAGCTGCACCAGCAACATACAAATAGACGCTAACACGATACCAATCAGCGGTTTGTTGGTTCCAAGACCTATCAGCAATTCCTTTAGGCTGAACTTTTCTGTTTTCTGTTCCACCCTGACACGTTCTGTAACCATATTATAGCAAATAAGGTAACAAATCACAGCACCGATGGAGCAAAATAATGCGACCAGCGTAACTCTGTTTCCCGAAAGAATCGGGTTACCGTTTGCATCTTCATAGTAAACCACCAAAGGCACTACTACACCTATAACCATGCCTGCCAAAGACGCGCCGATAGTTCGCCAGTTTGATAATTCTGCCCTATGCTTTGGCTCAGCAGAAATTGCCGATGCCATTGAACCATAAGGAATATTTATGCTGGTGTAGAAAATACTTCCCCATAAAAGGTAGGTAAAAAACATCCAGAAAATCTTAAAGGCCATGGGCATGCCCTTAAACCATGTAGCATACATAAGAAAAGATGCCAATGCCACGGGACCACTCATCCATTTTATCCACTTTATGAATTTGCCCTTTTTGCCCGGGCGGCTTCTGTCTACTATCTGTCCCATGGTTACGTCAGTAAATGCATCTACAAAACGCGCCACCATCATCATTATTCCCACCAGACCAACGGATACGCCCATTACATCTGAATAGAATTTCATTAGTATCGTACTGGATAATATAAAGGTAAAATCATTACCGAAATCACCAAACATATAGCCCAGTTTATCTTTAGTGCTAAATGGTTTTAGCACTTTTTCCACAGTTGATTAAAGCCTCCTTATTTTTAACCTTTATAATCTAAGGGTAATTCTTCCCAACGTTTCTTCAAAAGATACGCGGTATCTTTCAGTTGTCTCTGTCTTGTAAATACACCCTTCTTATTGCCGTTCACTCGCATGATTCCTTCGGTGGTCTGGAAATCCGCAAAATTCCAAATCTGCTCACCTTTTACAAAATCATAGGAATCAAATACATCATTAGTCATTCTCAAATATTCGTCCTGATATTCCT
>CAZGSF010000057.1:0-12566 GCA_964528145.1 uncultured Lachnospiraceae bacterium
GATTTTCCAGGAGTTTAATACCGGAATGGAGGAAATCATCGTAGGTGTAGTAGGTGTACTTCAGTTTGACGTATTAAAATACCGTCTTGAGAATGAATACAACGTGGAGATTAAATTAGAGAATCTTCCGTACGAGCATATACGATGGGTTGAAAATAAAGATTTGGATTTGAAAAAAGTTATTGGAACTTCAGATATGAAGAAGATTAAAGACTTGAAAGGAAATCCGTTGCTTTTATTTATCAATTCATGGAGCATAGGAATGACTTTAGATAGAAATGAAGGACTTGTTCTTTCGGAATTTGGAAGAGGTTAAATGAAAAAACGACTGTTATTTTTAATGTTTACTGCCTGTGTTTTTTGTGCAGTAAGCTTGAATTATCTTTCAAAAGATACGGAAGGGAATGTTTTTCCCGAAAGTACAGAAGAGACTGTGGCAAACAGAGCTACAGTGGAGCAGACTGCAGATGATACCGAAGAAGCGGAAATAAAAATAACAGATGTTACCGAAGAACCCCACCCTGTATTGGACATTGAACAGGGCAATATGTATGCTTATAATTGCCTGAATGACGAAGATAAAATACTTTATAATGAAATTTATAATATATTATTGGAACTGGGCATGGACGAACCGGTGTCTGCCAAAACCCCGGAACAGATAGCGGATGTTTTTCAATGTGTACTTAATGATCACCCGGAGATTTTTTATGTGCAGGGGTATACCTATACAACTTACATGACAGATGATGTTATAGACCGGTTTACTTTATCGGGAACATATACCATGACACGGGATGAGATTGATAAGTGTTGTAAAAGCATTGAAAAATATGTGGCAGAGTGCTTTGCCGGAATATCTCCTGAAGCAACAGAGTACGAAAAGGTAAAATATGTATATGAATATATAATAAGCCACACGGAGTACAAGCAGGGGGTAAAAGATAATCAGAATATATGCTCGGTTTTCTTAAATGGACAGTCGGTTTGCCAGGGGTATGCCAAGGCGACACAGTATCTTCTTAACCGGCTTGGAATTTTTTCCACACTGGTGATAGGAAGCGTGTCGGAAGGCGAAGGACATGCGTGGAACCTTGTTTTCATGGATGGCAACTATTACTATGTTGACACCACATGGGGAGATGCGTCCTATCAGATAGAAGAGGCTGTTAAGGATGCATGGGAAAGCAAAACGCCGGACATTAATTATGATTATCTGGGAGTTACAACGGAACAATTGCAAAGGACTCATACCATTGATAATGTGGTTCCTCTTCCTTACTGCATAAGTATTGAATGTAATTATTATGTGAAAGAGGGAACATATCTTGAAGTCTGTGATGAAGAAAGCATCAAAAATATATTCGAGAATGCGTTGGCAGAGAACAGAGAATACATTACGGTAAAGTGCAGTGATAAAGACGTATATCAGGATGTAAAAGGCTTATTACTTGATGAACAGAAGATATTTAAGTTTATCCATAAAAGCGAAGGTTCAATTGCTTACTCTGACAATGAAGCCCAGTTAAGCTTAAGCTTTTGGCTGTAGGAGCATGTAGGAGCAAACTTACAAATAGGACTATGCAAATCAGGTGTGTTTTGGTATAATTATTAGTAATTATCATAAAGTAATCAACGTATATAAGGAGGACTTAGCAATGGATAGAGAAATAGAAAGAAATACGTATGTATTACAGGAGGATGACAGCGTGGGAACTGTTAAAATTGCAGATGATGTAGTAGCCATGATTGCAGGTATTGCAGCTACTGAGGTTGACGGTGTAAGTGCAATGGCGGGAAATATCACCAATGAACTTATGAGTAAAGTTGGAGTTAATAAGTTATCCAAAGGGGTAAAAGTAGACGTGCTTGGAGAAGACGTAAGAGTTGATTTGGCACTTACCATGGAATACGGATATAATATTCCCACAACCTGTAAGAAGGTACAGGAGAAGGTAAAAGTGGCAGTTGAGAATATGACCGGTTTAAATGTATCTGATGTTAATATCAGAATTGCCGGAATTGATATGCAAAAGACCAAATAAAGGACAAATGAAGATGAACAGACATGAACTGAGAGAGCAGGTTTTCAAACTTTTATTCCGTGTGGAATTTAATGGAATTTCTGATATGGAAGAACAAAAGAGTTTATTTTTCACAGATGATGAGTGTAATGCATCAGAAAAGGATGCCGCTTATATCACCGAAAGATACGAGCAGATTGAGAGTAAGCTTGCCGAGATTGACACCATGATTAACGAAAAGGCTGATAACTGGTCTACGGAACGTATGGGAAAAGTGGAGCTTACAATATTAAGACTTGCTCTTTTTGAGTTGAATTTTGATGAAGCAATTCCTACAGGAGTTGCAATTGATGAAGCAGTAGAACTGGCTAAGAAATTCGGGCAGGACGGATCAGGTTCGTTTGTAAACGGTGTTCTTGCAAAATTTGCATAGAAGCCGTGACCTTAATAATGCATAGAAAGCGGTAGGCATACCATGCGTAGTGTATATACGGTTGCACAAGTAAATGCTTATATAAAAAATATGTTCACGCAGGACTATATGTTGCAGTCTGTTTTCGTCAAAGGCGAAGTCAGTAACTGCAAATATCATTCCTCTGGACATATTTATTTTACGTTAAAGGATGAAAAAGGGACCATTGCCTGCGTTATGTTTGCAGGACAGAGAAACGGTCTTACATTTAGGCTTTCAGAAGGCCAACAGGTAATAGTGGGCGGAAGTGTAGATGTCTATGAACGGGACGGCAAATATCAGATGTATGCAAAGCAGATTGTGTTGGACGGTGCAGGACTTTTATATGAACGCTTTGAAAAATTAAAACAGGAACTGGCCGAGAGGGGGATGTTTGCACAGGAATATAAGAAGGCAATCCCAAGGTATATAAAGCGTCTCGGTGTGGTGACTGCACCTACGGGAGCGGCGGTTCAGGATATTATAAATATTACACGCAGAAGGAATCCCTATGTGCAGATTATTCTTTATCCTGCAATTGTTCAGGGAGAGCAGGCTGCCGAAAGTATTGTAAAAGGAATACGTGCTTTGGAAAAGCAACAGGTAGATGTAATGATTGTGGGTCGTGGCGGCGGTTCCATGGAAGATTTGTGGGCTTTTAATGAAGAGATTGTTGCCCAGGCTGTTTTTGATTGTAGTATTCCCATTATATCGGCAGTGGGACATGAGACTGATACTACAATAATTGATTATGTATCTGATTTGCGTGCACCCACACCGTCGGCAGCGGCAGAACTTGCTGTATTTGAGTATGAACAGTTTAAGGATACTGTTACTTCAATGCAAAACCGCCTTAAAAGAGCCATGACTGTTAAATGCAATAATTGCAGAAGCAGAATTAATCAGCAATATATAAGACTGAAATATCTTAATCCTGTTAATCAGATTAGGGAAAAACGCACCTATGCCCTTAAGCTTGAAGAAAAACTCCAAAATATCATGGAGTCCAAACTTTTGAAAAGCCGGCATGAATTAGAAATTTATATAGAAAAACTAAAAGGCTTGTCTCCTCTTGACAAGTTAAATCAGGGATTTTCTTATGTATCGGATGATAAAGGAAGAGTTGTTAAAGATGTAGACAACATTTCCCTGCATCAATCCATTAAGATTCAGGTCCGTAACGGAGAAATTAAGGCAGAGGTTACAGGGAAGGAGAAACGGGAATGGAAATAGAAAAAATGTCTTTGGAAGAGGCTTTTGTCCAACTGGAAGCCACTATTGCCAAGCTGGAAGCGGAAGATATTACTTTGGAGGATTCTTTTTTAGCATATAAAGAGGGCATGGATATTTTAAAATATTGCAATAATAGTATTGATAAGGTTGAGAAGCAGGTTCAGGTGCTTGCACAGGAGGTTGAGCCGGAGGAATAATCCGGCGGGGAGTAGATACAATGGATGCAAATTTATTTGAAAAAAAGGTATTTGACGCTGAAGAAATAATAAAGCAATATATCCCCGTTGAAGAGGGATTTCAAAAAACAATATTTGAGGCTATGAACTACAGTATTCTATCAGGGGGTAAACGCCTGCGCCCCATTATGATGAAGGAAGCGTTTACCATGCTGGGAGGCGAAGGGCAGATTATAGAGCCTTTCATGGCAGCACTTGAGATGATACATACCTATTCGCTTATACATGATGATTTGCCTTGCATGGATGATGATGAGTACAGAAGAGGCCGCAAGACAACCCATGTGGTATATGGTGAAGGCATGGCTGTACTTGCAGGTGACGGAATGCTTAATCTGGCTTATGAAACAGCCGCCAAAGCCTTTGATTTAATTAATGATGATAATATTGAAACCTATAAACAGGTATCCAAGGCACTTCGGGTACTTGGAACAAAGGCCGGAATATATGGTATGGTTGGCGGTCAGGTTGTAGATGTGGAATCAGAAGAAAAAGAAATTGCCATATCCGCGAGAATGCTTATGTTTATCCATAAAAATAAAACGGCAGCATTAATAGAGGCAGCACTTATGATAGGAGCAATCCTTGCCGGAGCGGATGATGAGACTGTAAGTAAAATGGAAAAATGTGCGGAGAATGTGGGCGTTGCATTTCAGATACAGGATGACATTCTTGATGTTACAGGAAGCATGGAAGAACTTGGAAAACCCATAGGAAGTGACGAGAAGAATAATAAGCAGACCTATATCACAATATTTGGAATGGATAAGGCAAAAACTGATGTGAAAGAATTGTCCGCACAGGCAGTAGAATATATAGAAAATTGCGAAATCAATGGGTCAGGTGCATTTTTGAAGGAACTTGTTATTTCACTGATTAATCGTACTCATTAGTTTGAATTGGAGAAGGGAACATTATGTTATTAGATCAGATTAAAGAGCCTAATGATATAAAGAGAATAGACCCAAAAGATTTGGATTTATTGGCAGAGGAAATACGGGATTTTCTGATTAAGAAAATCAGTGTGACGGGAGGCCATTTGGGGTCTAACCTTGGAGCCGTTGAGCTTACCATGGCACTGCATTTGTCCATGGATATGCCTGAGGATAAAATTGTCTGGGATGTAGGGCACCAGTCCTATACCCATAAATTGTTGACCGGCCGCAGGGACGGCTTTGAAAACCTGCGCAAACTCGGAGGAATGAGCGGTTTTCCCAAGCGAAAAGAAAGCGATTGTGATGCTTTTGATACAGGGCATAGTTCTACATCCATATCAGCAGGTCTGGGGCTTGTAAAAGCAAGAGATTTGCAGGAACAGAATCAGACTATAGTTTCCGTTATCGGTGACGGTTCCATTACCGGAGGAATGGCATACGAGGCATTAAATAATGCAGCACAGTTGGAAACTAATTTTATCATTGTGCTCAATGACAACAATATGTCCATTTCCGAAAATGTGGGTGGCATGTCAAAGTATCTTAATAATATAAGGACAGCTGACAGCTATCTTAATATAAAAGAAGGAATTTATAACAAACTTCAGGGGGTTCCGGCAGTAGTTGAAAAAATCCGACGTGCAAAAAGCAGTTTTAAGCAGCTTGTAATCCCCGGAATGTTATTTGAAAATATGGGAATAACCTACTTAGGACCTATAGACGGGCATGATATCCCCGGAATGGTAAGGGTTATCAACGAGGCGAAGCGCGTTAAGGGTGCGGTAATGATTCATGTACTTACCCAGAAAGGAAAAGGTTATGAGCCTGCAATGCGCCACCCGGCACGTTTTCATGGTGCAGAGCCCTTTGATATTGAAACGGGTATTCCTTCAAAGCCAAGAACAACGGCTAACTATACGGATATTTTCTCAACAGTTATGACAAAACTTGGCCAGCGTAACGAAAAGGTTGTGGCAATAACTGCGGCAATGCCTGACGGTACAGGGCTTAAACGATTCCATAACATGTATCCTGACCGTTTTTTTGATGTGGGAATAGCAGAGGAGCATGCGGTTACCTTTGCGGCAGGTCTGGCGGCAGGCGGTCTTATACCGATTGTGGCAATATATTCTTCTTTCCTGCAAAGAGCATACGACCAGATATTACACGATGTATGCATTCAGAATCTGCCGGTTGTTTTTTGTGTTGACAGGGCAGGTCTTGTGGGAAGCGACGGAGAGACCCACCAGGGTATTTTTGACTTGTCGTATCTGTCGTCCATACCGGGCATGAGCATAATGGCACCCAAAAACAAATGGGAACTTTCGGATATGTTGAAGTTTGCGGTAAAACTTAAGAAACCCATTGCAATACGTTATCCAAGAGGTGAAGCATATGCGGGACTGCGTGAATACAGGGCGTCTCTGGAATATGGTAAGGGTGAATGGATTTACCACGAAAAAGAAATACTTCTTCTTGCGGTGGGAAGTATGGTCAAAACAGGCGAAGAAGTGTGGGTGGCTTTGAAGGAAAGCGGTTATGCATGCAGTCTTGTGAATGCCCGTTTTGTAAAACCCATTGATGAAGATTTGATTAGAGAAGCGTTGTCAGAGCATTCCCTTATTGTAACAATGGAAGAGAATGTGGCAAGTGGTGGTTTTGGAGAAAAGGTACGTGCATTTGTGGATACCTTGGAGACAACAAGCGATGTTATTTCAGTCACTATTCCCGATGAGTATGTGGAGCACGGCAATGTGGAAGCGTTAAAGAAAGAAATCGGAATAGATGCCGTAAGCATTACCGAGCGAATTAAAAAAGTTTTATCTTAAGAAGAATTAATCTGATAAAGGATTAGGATTGATGAAAGAACGTTTAGATGTTTTAGTTACAAAACAGGGATACGCACAGTCCAGGGAAAAGGCAAAAGCACTTATAATGGCCGGCGAAGTGTTCGTAAACGGTCAGCGTGAGGACAAAGCGGGTGCTGTTTTCGAAGAAGAAAAGGTTACCATCGAAGTACGCGGAAAGGCTTTGCCTTATGTGAGCAGGGGCGGCTTGAAGCTGGAAAAGGCATTGCAGAATTTCCCTCTTACAGTTCAGGATAAAGTATGTATGGATATTGGTGCATCCACCGGCGGTTTTACCGATTGTATGCTTCAAAACGGAGCAATAAAGGTGTATTCAGTGGATGTGGGACATGGGCAGCTTGCGTGGAAACTCCGTAATGATGAACGGGTGGTTTGTATGGAAAAAACAAACTTCCGCTATATGAAAAAAGAAGATATAGAAGAAGAACTGGATTTTGCATCTGTTGATGTGTCTTTTATATCTTTGACAAAGATTCTGATACCTGCAAGAAATCTTTTAAAGGACGGGGGAGAGATGGTATGCCTTATTAAACCTCAGTTTGAAGCAGGACGTGAAAAGGTAGGTAAGAAAGGGGTAGTCCGTGAACCTGAAATTCACAGAGAGGTTATAGAGAAGGTTACGGATTTTGCCGATATGATTGGGTTTGATATAATTCAATTGGATTATTCGCCCATTAAAGGACCGGAAGGCAATATTGAATATCTTATTTTTATCCGCAAAAATGGCGAAAAATGTAATGACCTGCCTGAAATTACAGAGCAGGAAGGCGAAGAACGCTTAAGGAATATTATTGTGGCTGGAAGTGGAATTTCAAACAATCCCGATTGGCAAAAAGTTATTGATGAATTGGTGGATAAGGCACATGATAATCTTAGTTAAGCCTTAGGTGGTGTGTGATGGAACATATTTATATTATTACAAATGAACATAAAGATCCCGGCTTAAGTGTAACAGGCAGAATTAAAGAACTTATAAACAGTCAGGGGAAACGCTGCACAGTACAGGTTAAAGAACCTAAGGAGTTATTGACCGGTGGCTATACTGATTGTAAACATATCCCGGATGATGTGGATTGCGTGTTGGTCCTTGGTGGAGACGGAACCATGCTTCAGGCGGCAAGAGATACAATTGACAGGAACCTTCCACTGCTTGGCGTTAATCTGGGAACATTAGGATATCTTGCAGAAGTAGAAAAGAGTAATCTTGAAGCGGCGCTTAAGCAGTTATTTGCAGATGAATTTACTATAGAAGAAAGAATGATGCTTACAGGACGCATTATGAAAGACGGCAAATGGCTTCCTGATGAATATGCATTAAATGATATAGCGTTGACAAGAAAAGGACCTTTACAGATAATTCACTTTGATATTACCGTAAACGGACAGTTTTTAAAGGAATACGGAGCTGACGGCATTTTGGTGGCAACACCCACAGGCTCAACAGGATATAATCTGTCGGCAGGAGGTCCTATTGTGGAACCGGGGGCAAGAATAATATTGATGACTCCCATATGCCCTCACACGCTCCATTCAAGAAGCATAGTTTTATCTTCTAAGGACGAGATAGGGATAAGTGTAAGTGAGGACAGAGAGGGCAAAAAACAGACAGTGGAAGTTGCCTTTGACGGAGGACACAATGTTGAACTTACCACCGGGGACCGGATATGCATTAAGCGTTCACAAAAGGTTACACGCATAATAAGGCTTAACAAAGTAAGTTTTCTGGAAATATTACATAAGAAAATGAGTGAACAATAGGAGAATAGGGATGAAGAGAGTAAGACAACGCAAACTTATAGAACTTGTTGAACAATATGAAATTGAAACCCAGGAGGAACTGGCGGACCTTCTTCAAAGAGAAGGGGTTGTGGCGACGCAGGCAACAATTTCAAGGGATATAAGGGAATTAAAACTTACCAAAGTGACAAATAAGGACGGAAAGCAAAGGTATGTGGTTCTCAGACAGGAAGAGAATTATCTTCTCGACAAATATAACCGAGTTTTAA
This sequence comes from uncultured Lachnospiraceae bacterium, assembly GCA_964528145.1. Lineage (GTDB taxonomy): Bacteria > Bacillota > Clostridia > Lachnospirales > Lachnospiraceae > Acetatifactor. The sequence goes on from CAZGSF010000057.1 coordinate 8,754, forward strand.
GAGAAGGTTTTGTGTCAATGGATCAGGCACAGAATATTCTTGTCATAAAAACGGTATCCGGTATGGCAATGGCAGTGGCAGCAGCTATAGACGGACTTAAGTATCCGGAAATAGTAGGTTCTATTGCAGGTGACGATACCATAATGGTTGCCGTCAGAAGTGCACAGGAGACTACAGCGCTTATTCACAAAATCAAAGAGTTATTGGAGAACTGATTCGTCTTTATGAAAGTGTCTGCAGGGGAGCAGCACAGTAGAGGACGTAAGGAGTGAAGTTATGCTGTTAAATTTGCATGTAAAAAATCTGGCTTTAATTGATGAAACAGAAGTTTTTTTTGAACCGGGACTAAATATACTTACGGGTGAAACCGGCGCAGGTAAATCCGTACTTATTGGTTCCATTAATCTGGCACTTGGTGCCAAAGCCGAAAAAGAAATGATTCGCACAGGCGCCGAATACGGTCTGGTGGAGCTTTTGTTCGAGTCTCGGGATGCTTATGTAGCCGAAAAAATGGCAGAATTTGAAATTCCCATGGAGGATAATCAGATTTGTATAAGCCGACGTATCCAACCGGGCAGAAGTGTATGCCGTATAAACGGAGAAACAGTAAATGCAAGGCAGGTTAAAGAACTTGCGGAACTGCTGATTGATATTCATGGACAGCATGAGCACCAGTCTCTCTTAAATAAGCGTAAGCATCAGGAAATTCTTGATGCATATGCAGGCGAAGAATTAGAAATAATTAAAAATAATATTAGGTCCGTTTATCAGGAATATCATTCGGTTTTAAAAGAAATTGAAAGTGCCTGTATGGACGAAGAAGAGAAAAAACGTACAATTGCGTTGGCTGAATTTGAAGCCAACGAGATTGGAATGTCTAATTTGGTGCCTGGTGAAGATGAAACACTTGAGCAGGATTATCGCAAACTTTCAAATATAAAAAAAATAAGTGAGGCAATGTCAGCATGCTCATATTTGTGCGGCATGGAATCGGAAGGTGCGGCTGCACTTATAGGAAGAGCGGTAAGAGAAATACGAAGCGTGGAAAACTATGATTCTAAGCTGAGTGAAATGTCGGAACAGATTTCTGATATAGATAATCTGCTTAATGATTTGAACCGGACAATGTCAGATTACATGGATGAACTGGAGATTGACCCTTCAGAATTTGTTAAAATAGAAGAAAGACTTAATCTTATAAATCATTTAAAGGGTAAATACGGCAAGACTCTGGAGGAAGTGCTGGCATACGGAAAAACACAACAGGAAATTCTGGATAAAATGGCAGACTATGATTCATATATAGAAAGCCTTAAAAATAAAAGCAGAGTGCTTTATGATGAATTACTTGGAAAGTGTGAAGAGGCTTCGGATATACGAAAAAAGAAAGCCCTTGTTTTGTCAGAAAAACTGGAAGAGGCCCTAAAAGAATTAAGTTTCCTGTCAGTGGAATTTTCCATAAATGTAGCAAGGAAAGAAATTCCCGGCACGGACGGGTATGATGATGTGGAATTTTTAATATCCACAAATCCCGGCGAAGGCTTAAAACCGTTAAATCAGGTGGCGAGCGGTGGTGAATTATCCAGAATAATGCTTGCAATAAAGACTGTTTTGGCTGATAAAGACTCTGTGGACACCTTGATTTTTGATGAAATAGATGCAGGAATAAGCGGACGTACCGCCTGGCAGGTATCGAGACAATTGGGGCGGTTATCAAGTGCCCATCAGGTTTTGTGTATCACGCACTTGCCGCAAATTGCAGCTATGGCAGATACACACTTTATGATTCAAAAGAGCAGTGACGGTACGCGTACAGTTACTGATATTGCTCAAATTGAAGAAAATGAAAGTATTAATGAAATTGCCAGACTTTTAGGTAGCGATACCATTACGGATGCAGCCGTTGAAAATGCCCGTGAAATGAAAAAAATGGCAAAAGAAACAAAACATAACTAAATTAAAAAACAGCCGTTTATCACATACTAAGAGAAACTAAAGTAGAAGGTGATGAGCGGCTGATGTATTTAAGAAGGAAAAGATATCGAAGATTTTTAATTTACAGTTTAATATGCAGTATATTTACATTACTGTCGGTTTCCTATTTGTATTGTTATAAAAAAATACCGTCCAATATTAAAATCAGGGCGGGTTTGGATCAGACTATAGAATTTGGAATTCCTGTAAGTGGTGAATTTTGTAAAGCCGATACTGAAGAAGAGGCAATTACAGTGGGTAAAATGCCTAAGTCAAATGTTCCCCAAAGTGTTATAAGCATGGATATGCAGGAAGAAGTTACGTTACGGGCATCGGATACGGATACTTATAAATTGCGTCTGAAATTATTAGGAATAATTCCCCTTAAGGAAGTAGAAGTGGAAGTAATAGATGACGAAGTTTTGGTGCCGGCAGGGATACCCATAGGGATTTATGTAAAAACAGAAGGTGTACTTGTAGTTGGAATCGGAGAGTTTACAGGATATGATGGCGCAGAAAAATCACCTTCAAAATATATATTAAAGACAGGAGATTACATCTTAAAGGTAAATGATGAAGATGTTGAGGGTAAGTCACATTTTATCAACATGGTGGAAAACTCCGATGGAGCGGATTTGAATCTTACTATCCGCAGGGGAGCGGAAATTTTTACTGTAACCACTAAGCCTGTTCAAAATGAAAACGGAGAATATAAGGTGGGAATATGGGTGCGTGATAATGCTCAAGGGATCGGTACCCTTACTTATATGAATGAAGAGGGTGATTTTGGAGCACTGGGGCATGGAATTAATGATATGGATACCAGTGAATTGCTTAGTCTTGGAAGCGGTACTTTATACCGGACTGAGATTATAGGTATAAGAAAAGGAATCGATGGGGTACCGGGAGAAATGACCGGTATGATAGATTATTCGGATGAAAACATCCTTGGGCGTATAACTACGAACAGCACCGAAGGTATTTATGGCAAAGGAAATCCAAATCTTTGTGACGAATTACAGCAAAGCGCCATGCCAATAGCGCTTAAGCAGGAAATAAAGACAGGGCCTGCTCAAATCTTGTGTACCCTGGGAAGTTATACAGAAGCCTATGATGTAGAGATTCTTGAATTAAATCTTGATAATGATAAAATTAACAGGGGAATTGTATTGGAAATAACAGACCCACGCCTGCTTGAAACAACAGGGGGGATTATTCAGGGGATGAGCGGCAGCCCTATATTACAGGACGGGAAGATTATCGGTGCTGTAACACATGTACTGGTAAACGATTCCGCAAAGGGGTACGGGATATTTATTGAAAATATGCTGGAGCATTGAGTCCAAGCAGAAAGCGGAAATAGCAGGCAGCGTGAGCTGGCTCACAGGCTGCGCTGCTATTTTTGATTTCTATTTGGCGATAGCCAAACATGAGCAAGACCGAAGGTCTGCGAATGGGCTTGAACGGAAATATTAAGCAAACTAGGGACGCGTTATGTTGGGAGCAAATGGAGAACTTAAATTAGTAATAATGACAAAAGATACATTCAATGAGTACTTTCGGATTAGAAGACCAAACGGAGAAATAGATATTGAGAAGGAATATTTTGGAACAAATATTCAGAATTGTGAAACAGAAGCGATTATGATTAGAATTTTAAAAAATCCGGCAGAGATTGTGAAATTATGCGAAAGCACTATCAAAATGTTTTATTTCAAAAACATAATGACTTTTTGAAATAAAAGGGGTATAATGAATGCAGTTATTTCAAAAAGAGGTGAAAATATATGAATCGAGCAGGAATATATGTTGACAATTTAACAGGAGAGGCTACTTATC
>CAZGSF010000058.1:0-12564 GCA_964528145.1 uncultured Lachnospiraceae bacterium
TACCAGATATTACCCATTTCAAAACCGCCGGATAAAACATTCTGTACGTCAAAAAGACAGCAGTTCATGGTATCACGGCGGGCAGACATATCATGTACATAAATATATCCGTCACGACACGCCTGAATTTCCTCGGTAGTCATAAAGAATTTCTGATACAACTCTTTATTAAGCTGATTAAAAATCAAACTTCTCTTGGTTGAAACAAGGGCTGAATCGGTATTTGCATTCTCTTTGTCACCAATGTACATAATGGACTGGCTCTTCTTATATACATCATCAAGCATACGCACAAAGTCCTGCTTATAGTTACGATAATCACGATAACTTTTGGCAACAATGGGTTTAACCTGCTCCAATGCACTTTCAACAATATTGTGCATAATGGGAATGGGAATCTCATCCTGCTCAAGCTCGTCTACTTTCTCAACCACATATTGACAAATATGCTTTTTATCTTCATCGGTAAACTTAGTCAATGCACGATATGCACTTTTCCCAACCGCATCTACTACTTTTTGTACATTAAAAATCTCTTTGCTACCGTCTTTTTTTATTACTTTAACCTCACGAGCAGGTTTGTAAATTTTGCCGTATTCAACCTCATTATTTGTTTCTTTCTGGCAGTTGCTCATATTATCCTCCCACTTTACCAACTATTATCTGTTTAACTATCAATCCATGAAAAAAATATCCCATAGAACATTTATGACACGTCCTATGGGATTACTATATGTTGGGGTATGTTTTTATACCTTTTCCCAGATATTGTGTCTTTCAAAAAACAGTATATGGGATTTAGTATGAAAAGTCAATGCAACCTTCTAATAAAAATTGTACAAAAAATTAACCCGAAATTTGTTTCTATTTCTGAATTATGCCGCTTTCAGCAACAGCCTCAACTGCTTTTTCAATCTCGGAAACAGGCATGGTAAGCGCAAAACGTACATGTTTACGCCCTTTTTCACCGAAGCTGCTTCCCGGAGTACAAAGAACACCGCTTTTTTCAAGGAGCTCCATTACAAATTCCACATCATCCTCAAATCCATCAGGAATCTTTGTCCATGCAAACATACTACCCTCACTTAAAGGTACATGCCAGCCAATATTGGTAAGACCGTTACAAAGTGCATCTCTTCTTTTCTGATATTCCATGCACTGCTTTATAACACAATCATCCGGTCCTGTAAGTGCCGCAATTGCACCATGCTGAATAGGTATAAATGTACCATAATCAATCTGTGAACGCAGCTTTTTAAAATTAGCAACTACATCCTTATTTCCAACCAGAAATCCCATTCTGGCGCCGGTATAGTTAAAAGACTTGGATAATGAATAGAATTCCACACATACTTCTTTTGCTCCGGAAACCGAAAGAATTGATATTCCCTTTCTTCCGTCATAAATAATATCTGAATATGCATTATCATGAATAATCAAAATTTCATTTTCTTTAGCCCATGCGATAAGTTCTTCATAAAAACTTTCCGGCGCAGTCTTACAAATAGGGTTTAAAGGATATGAAACAAGCATTGCTTTTGCCTTATGTCCATACTCTTCACCAATTGCATCGAGATCAGGAAGATAATTGTTCTCCTCCGTCAATTCATAAGTACATATCTTTGCACCTGCAAGTGATGGGCCTATTGCAAAAATAGGATACCCGGGATCCGGAACAAGAATAATATCCCCATCGTTAAAAAGAGATAAACCAATATGCGCAATCCCCTCCTGGGAGCCATATACGCTCATAATTTCATCTGCCTCAAGTTCTACTCCGTAACGCTTGCTAAATCGGGAAATAACCGCAGCTGTAAGTTCCGGCAAATCTGCAAGGGCATACTTATAATTTTCAGGCTTCTTTGCCGCTTCAATAACCGCATTCATAATATGTTCTGCCGGTTTGAAATCAGGCGTTCCTACAGAAAGGTTATATACCTTTCGGCCCTGCTTTTCCATTTTAATTTTCTTCTCGTTTAATACTTGAAAAATTCCTTCTTCAAAATCTTTCATTCTGTCTGCAAACTGTATCTTCATAATACTCTTCCTCTTATTCTGCCCTCAGGCATACTTTATTTCTTGTTTTTCTTATGGTTTTAAGAATAGTTTGCCAGATTTTCCAGCAAATAATTCCTGTAACCGTCAACCGCTTCCCGGGGTGCCATGATATACGCATCCGCACCTAATCCCGCAAGCCATCCGAAAAACTGCTGGCTGACAGCAACGGTTAGTCTAACGGTAAATGTATCATTATCCTTCTTTCTTATAGGAATATCTTTTCCAAAGCGGTCAATCATTACACCGGCCAGTTCATTTTTCATGCACAGGGTTATTTGTGTTGTTTCACCGCCAAACATTCCGAATGTCATATCGGTATACTTTGCAATATCAAGATTTTGTGAAAATTCTTTTCCTGCCCTTTTATCCTCGAGCACCTTCACACTTCCCATTTTATCAACCCTGTAATGCTTCATCATTCCGGCATTCTCATCAAAGGCTACCAGATAATAATTCTCATCCTGCCACAAAAGTGCCCATGGGCTTACTTTATACACTTTATCATTTCTTCTTGATATAAGTCTTTTGTCCGGTGTCCATGAAAGATACTTAAATTCTAACTGCACATCATTTTGAATAGCTTTATGTACTGCATCCACGCTGTAATATATATTCTCATTCTCCGCTTTTGAACGTCCGGTAACGTACACCTGACGCTGAAGCTGTACCGCCTCATGCCGGCTCGTGAGTTTTTCTATTTTAGAAATTAACTCTCTTGTTTTTTTCGGCGTAATAAATCTGGTTGCCTGTACCGCATCCACCAATAATTTAAGTTCAGCCAACTCGAACTCACGGCTTGCAAGATAATATCCTCCGCCACTACGGGAATCCCGCTTCAAAATATCATATCCAATATTAGTAAGTTCTTCTATATCTGCATAAATAGTCTTACGGTCTGCATGAATCCCGAAAGAATCCAATTTGGAAATGATATCCTTAGTGGTAATTGCATGCTCCTCATCAGTATTTTCCCTAAGCATGTCCAGAATATATAAAAGTTTAGCCTTTTGAAATTGTGATTTTGCCATTTTTCCCCCTAAACCTTTCAAATATTTATCAGCTTCTATTCAATAATATTAATTATATCCCACAGATTATTAATTTCATAATCCGGTATAATTTCACTTGTTACTTTCTTATCAGGATTATACCAACAGGATGCAATCCCTGCATTAATTGCCCCCATTATGTCACTTGTCAACGAATCACCTATTAAAATAATTTTTTCTTTATCACAATCAGGTATCTTAGAAAGACAGATATCAAAAAATTCTTTTTTAGGCTTTACATGACCAATAACCTCCGATATGAAAATATCCTCCATAAAGGCATCCAGACCTGATAATTTTAATTTGCTGCGCTGGGAACTTTCCACACCATTGGTTATAAGGAACTGCCTGCAGTTTAAACTAAGTTTCTTACACAGTTCATAGGAAGAATCCCTATAACAATATACCTCACCCAAGGCCGTCTGGTAATCAGCCTGAAACACTGCCAGTTCATTCTCTGATATATCTATGTGCATTTCTTTAAATAAATCTGCAAAACGTCCCCGTAAAAGTTGTGGCTTTGTTACTTCTCCCTTTTCAAGACGTTTCCAGTATGTTTGATTAATTACACTATAGCGTTCCACCCATTCATCAGAAATTTCATGTCCTATAAGTTCAAAACACTTCCTTACGGCATACCGCTCTGAATATCCGAAATCAAGCAGGGTATCATCCACATCCCATAACAAAATATTATATTTCATTATTATACACCTAAAATTTACTAATTCATATAAAAAAAGTGTTCACATAGTGAACCTCCCCGGTCCGCAAGCGTGAACACTTAAGTTTACATTTATTCGTTTACGGTATCCTCTGCTGTATCTGCCTCTGCGTCCTCAACTATTGCTGCTTTAGCATTCTTACTTTTTCTTAAAGCAATACCTATTGCGATAGCTACTGCTGCAATCAACACAAATGCACCAAATAAAAGTAAATAAGATAAAAATGAATTAAAAAAAGCGATTAAATTAATCATTGCTGTCCATTCCTTTTTCTTTATTAATTAAGTATTATAATATCATTCCAAAACAATATCGTCAAGTAAGACATCTCCGTCTGCCGCGCCTGTAGCTAATTTGTCGCAGCGTTCATTTTCCGGATGTCCGTCATGACCTTTTACCCATTCAAAAGTGACCTTGTGAGGCTCCATTGCCTTTAAAAGCCTTTTCCATAAATCTACATTTTTCACAGGCTTATTGCCGCTTGTTTTCCAATTTTTTTTGAGCCAACCATCCATCCAATGTGCATTGAATGCATCCGTAAGATACTTAGAATCGGAAATAAGAAGAACATCACATGGTTTGGTTAATGCTTCTAATCCAACTATTGCCGCCATAAGCTCCATCCGATTGTTGGTAGTCTTCTTATATCCGGCAGAAAATTCCCTTTCATGAAGTTGTCCTGCAGTATCAATATAATGAAGAACCGTACCATAACCTCCCGGTCCCTCCGGATTGCCCCTTGCTGCTCCATCTGTATAAATAGTTACTTTCATATTATCCCTCACGTTATCCTTTTTATATATGCCACACTCCGTTTTTAAGAAATCTTTGCGACATGTCTTCTGCTTCTTTTATAATTGAATCATCATAACCCATAACGGCCAGCAGTTTTATTGCGTTTCTTGTGGTTGCCCTACCTTCTTTTATCTGATAGGAAAACCGAACATCACCATCCGCAATTTCTTCTTCAAAATGATAATTATCATATACATCCTTCAAAAGTTCTGTTAGTTCTATATCATGTGTTGCCGCAAAACATGTAACATTTTCTTTGGCAAGACATTTAAGTATCTGTGTTGAGGCCGCAATTCTTTCAACTGTATTAGTTCCTCTAAGCACTTCATCCACAAAGCAAAGGACTTTTCCGTCTGTTTCACGGCTCTTATCAAGAATACGCTTGATAGATTTAATCTCGACTATATAATAACTCTCACCGCTGCCCAAATCATCCTTAAGTGCCATGGACGAATATATATGGTAAAAGGGTGACGAAAAACTTTTTGCAAGACAGGTGTGGATTGTCTGTGAAAGTACGGCATTAATTGCTACTGTCTTTAAGAAAGTAGATTTACCTGAAGCATTGGAGCCTGTAAGCAAAATGCCGCGTTCTACTTTAATTCCGTTTGAAACGGCTTCATCGATAAGCGGATGTACCATATCTTCTGCCTTCAGATTGTCTCCTCCTTGTGGCACACACCAGTTTTCCAGTGAATTTCTATATGCGCCAATTGCAATAATAGTTTCCAGATATCCTATTGTTTCAAGCATACCATCCACGTTATTAATATTTTTACGCACTTCCGTGAGCATACTATTAAATTTAATAAGGTCCAAATGGAACATCATGCGCATATAATCAAGTAATATATCAAGAGGACTACCCGACGCGCTCATCCGCCCTGCCGACATTAACCAGAAGGAGCCTCTTCTAAAGTGTGACAATCCCTTGCGATATGCATCTATTTTATCTTTTTCTTTTTCAAAGCATGTATCCTTTAGTTTACAGATTTTGTCCGCACAGCCAAGCATACGCATAACATAAGAAAAGCTTACTATATAAGGGTCGATTTCATTCTTTTCTTTAAAATATGTGGTAAAATTATAAACGATAATTAAAGCTAATCCCATTAGCCCCTTTGATGGTTCAAATATACTAAGAATAACCATCAATGCTATTAAAATATCAGCAACAATGTGCTTCACATTACTTCTGTCACCAAGTAAATCTAAGTTATCAAGATAATCATAAATGGAATATTTGCCCGAGTATCCCATTTCCGCCAGTATGACCTGTAACTCTACCCTTTCGTCCGGATTCTCGCTAAAGTATTTAATCTGCTCTTCTTTGTAATCCAGTTCATCCCTTGAAAACGACGGCGAACGTAATGTATGATACAAATACTCCTCGCCGGCGGATGTATATGTATAATTTATTCTTTTATATACTTCATCAAGATTTAAGTCATTCCATGTAATATCATCAATCTGACCATCCTTTGGATGCCTTCTGAAGTAATTGGAAATCCGCTCCATTTTCCCCGGCATATACTCTTTTTTAGGAAGTACTCCGTAATTTTCATAAAGAGACTTTACAAATTTCTTTTTCTCTTTTTTCGCCTCCAGGCTTCCCTGTATAAAAACAAATAAAAGAAATACTACTACAAGACCAAAAAAAATAATATACTCCATATACCCCTCACTTTGTGGATAATCATACATTATCCATACTTTTTTAACGCTTACATTGTACTACAATACTACCGCTACTGACAATTAAATTTCCATCAATAGTTTATTAAAATTTATAAAAAAAAAGAGTAAACCGGAATTTCTCCGATTTACCCTTTTTAGTATCACATGCATATAATTACATTTTACAGGAAAATATATTTAAGAATAAATAATACAGTTAAAATATACATAAGAACTGTGATTTTTTTCTGTTTTGCTTTTCCACTGAATAAATTAATTAAAGTATAAGAAATAACACCAAGTGCAATTCCTTCTGAAATGCTGTATGCAAGAGGCATTGCAAGGATACAAAGATATGCAGGAATTGCTTCTGTCATATCATCAAAATCAATCTTAAGAACTGATGTAATCATGTAGAAACCTACAATGATTAAAGCCGGAGCAGTTGCAAAAGATGGAATTGTTAAGAACAACGGTGAGAAAATCAATGCAAGCAGGAATAATAATCCTGTTGTGATTGCTGTAAGACCTGTTCTACCACCATCAGATACACCTGAAGCACTTTCTACAAAGGTTGTGGTTGTTGATGTACCAAAAACAGCACCTGCTGATGTCGCAATTGCATCTGCCATTAATGCACCTTTAATTCTGGGAAGTTTGCCATCTTTGTCAAGCATATCTGCTTTTGTGGAAACACCGATTAAAGTTCCCAATGTATCAAAAATGTCAACAAAAAGGAATGAGAATACGACTACTATAAAGTTAAATACTCCTACTCCGTTAAAATCAGCCTTAAATACCTGACCAAAGGTCTGACTGAAGGATGAGAAATCAAATGATACAATAGCAGAAGGAATAACAGAATACATTCCCAAATCAGGATTAGGAACGTAAATTTTTAATAACTCACAAATTATTCCAAGTACCCATGTAATAATAATACCTAAAAGGATACCGCCTTTAACATTTTTAATTAATAAAATCGCAGTAATAATTACACCTATTAATGCAAGAAGAGCTCCCATTCCTACGGAATTGAAGGTATCACCTTTAAAAGTCTGGTAAGTAACAAGTGTAGAATCATTGTTAACCACAAGCTTTGCATTCTGAAGACCGATAAATGCAATAAAGAGACCGATACCTGCACTTACCGCAGATTTTAAAGTCATGGGAATTGCATTAAAGATAGCTTCACGCACATTTGTAAGGGAAAGTACAATAAATATAATACCTTCTACAAATACTGCCATCAAAGCAACCTGCCATGAATAACCCATTCCGATTACAACGGAATATGCAAAGTATGCATTAAGTCCCATACCCGGAGCCAATGCAAAAGGATAGTTTGCAAACAATGCCATAAGCACTGTACCTACAAATGATGCAAGTGCAGTTGCAATAAGAACTGCATTTGCGTCCATTCCTGCTGCGGAAAGGATACTTGGGTTAACAGCCAAGATATAAGCCATTGTCATGAATGTTGTGATTCCGGCCATAATTTCAGTCTTAACTGTTGTGTTATTTTCTTTTAATTTGAAAAATTTCTCTAACATTTGTTTTAACCCTCCTATAATATTTTTTGCAGAGAAACTCAGCTTTCGCCGATTTTATTGTAAAGTGCATAAGCACCTTCAATCTAAATTATCCAAGATTGACCGGCCCAAAACGTTCAGGTAATAATTCGCTTAAGGTATGAATACGGTAATCTTTTTCAGATTTAGCAACAATTATAATAAAATCATCACTGCAAAATTCTGCCATTATCTGTCTGCATACCCCGCAAGGATATGCATATCCGTCAACTTCACCATCTGCTTTTCCACCAACAATTGCTATGGCATTAAATTCACGAATCCCCATACTTACTGCTTTGAAAAAAGCCGTTCTTTCTGCACAGTTTGTCCCGCTATATCCGGCATTTTCAATATTGCAGCCCTGAAAAACAGTACCGTCTTTACATAGAAGTGTTGCACCTACCCGAAATCCGGAATAGGGTGAATATGAAAATTTTCTGGCACATAAAGCCTGTCCGATTAAATCACTTATTTGTTCTTTGGATAATGAATTCATATTATCAGTCCTCTAAAGGTAAAGTTAATATAACCTCTTTGACCAGTTTTTGGAATAATGGTGCTGCTTTATCCGCTGCTTCCTGTACTTCCTTATGAGAAAGAGGTGTCTGACTCAAACCGGCTGCAAGATTGCTAATGCAGCTTATTCCACAAATCTTCATACCTAAATGATTCGCCACAATTGCCTCTACGGTAGTACTCATACCAACTGCTCCTGCTCCTAATGCTTTAAGCATACGAATCTCTGCCGGAGATTCATAAGAAGGACCGGTGAATTGAACGTATACGCCTTCTTTTATTGGAATATCATGTTTTGCCGCCGCCTTACGAATAACAGCCTGCAATTCACGATTATAAATCTCACTCATATCCGGGAATCTGGCACCATACTTTTCTTCATTAGGCCCTATTAAGGGATTAGGAACAAAGCATGCAATCTGATCAGTTATCATCATCAGATCTCCCGCTTGAAAACCTTCACCAATACCACCTGCCGCATTAGTTAAAAGAAGTGTTCTGACTCCCATCATATACATAAGACGAATAGGCAGAACCACATCCGTCATTGCATATCCTTCATAATAATGTACACGACCTTTCATACACATTACCGGTACATCATCTAAATATCCAAAAATAAATTTGCCTGCATGTCCGGCAACCGTCGACACAGGAAATCCTTCAATTTCATTATAGGAAACTTCTGCTTCTACTTTTATTTGATTAGCAAAATCACCAAGTCCCGACCCTAAAATAATACCGACTTTCGGGATAAAATCAGTCTTGTTTCTTAATACTTCATAGCATTTTTCTACCTTCTCATAAACAAAATTCATACTTTTCACCCCACACATCGTTCCATTTTTAACACATTTCTTCAATTTACTGCTTTACCACACAAACTTATATTCATTTTACTATATCATCTTTGATTTTACCAGCAAAAATTTAAGGTACCTTTGTTTCATTTACACTTATTATTAATTGCGTTATGATGTCTGAAAATATAAAATTGGGAGAAGATGCAATGAAAAAGATTTTTTTATGCTCTATGTTAGTGATTACCATGTTGGGATCACTCCTTACTGGATGTGCTGCAAATTCTGACAACACATCACAACCGTCAACAGCCGGTTTGGTTTTGCAGGAGCTTGATTACACCGAAGCTTCAGGAGACATTCCCAATCCTGACCGTGGATTCTATAAGGCTAATGACGGAATGGTTGTTCCGGTTGAAGGAAGCGGCTTCGGTACTGTAGAAACCGGCAAAAGTTCTTCCTATGTAGGTATAACAAAAGTAGACACCCGAATCAGCCATATTTATTTTGATCTCAGAAACTTTTCAGACAATGCTTTTACGGCCTACGGAAAAGAATACAACAGTAGTTTTAAAGCACCTGAAGATGTATCAATACGCTCCAGAGGCGACGCAGAACCTTATGACTATGACACACATTTTGAATACTGGTGTGAAAATGTGGCTCCTACTTGGGAACATGGTACTTCCCAGCCCCTGACCGACGACGCACTGGCTTATATCAAAGATAAGCTTGAGCAGGTACGTGCCGGCGAAGGTGTTGCCATCGTCCGCTTTAATTATGACGGTGCAGGCTTTGCCTGGGCATACTGTGAACATCCGGATGACGGCTACATAGATACCCTTATTCAGGATATTGAGCCTGATAAGGAAACCATGCTTACCCATATAGCCCAGTTAAAACCTATTTTACATGAATACGAAGATGTAATCATGTGTGTTGACGGTGGTTTCTTTGGTCCTTGGGGAGAAATGCACTCCACAACCTTCGGAACAACTCCTGAATCCTATGTGTGGCTGCTTGATGCACTTTTGGATGCAGTTCCCGCATCCCGTTCCATAACAGTTCACGGCGGTGCTTTTCTTTCATGGTATAACGCAAAATACGGCACAGATTATACTTTTGAAACAATTGACCAGATTCCCGCTCCCGAAGCAGGAAGCCCTGAATCCCGTTTTGGATTCTTTAATGACAGTTATGCTTTTGGATGCGAGGAATTAGGCGGAACACCTGACGATTGGGGTTCTTTATCAGAAGGATATTATTGGCCCGGCGGAAATATGGGTACCTATGACCGTGGAAAACTTATGACATGGATAAGAAAACAGAACAACTTTTACGGTGGTGAAGCGCAAGGAGGAGAAACATTATGGAACTCCTATCCTTTCCTTGCATGGGAAGGTTCATATGCGCAGACCGTATATCTAAATGCAGATTACGATGCCGATGTTCATTACAGATGGGCAAACTTTGAATATAATGAAGAAAATATGAGCCAAATCATGCCAAATATGTACAGTGAGCCATATAACATTACAGATACCGCAATTTACGATCCTGCATGTGAAGGAAAAAACGGTGTTGAATATCTTCGTGACAGATTAGGATATAGGCTTGTTTTACGTGAATCAATGCTTAACAAAAGTTTATCCATGGACGACACCCTCAAATTCGTAGGAAAAATCCAGAATGTAGGATTTGGCAACATAGTAAATAAGAAGGCTGTTTACGCAGTTATAGAATCACAGGATACCGGGGACATATATTCATTGCCGGTAGATATTGATACAAAACTGTGGACACCTGATTTAGACAGCCGGGCTTCCAACACCGACGCATATCGGGATATCAGTTTTGAAGTACAAATGAAAGATTTCAATGATTCTCTTCAGCCGGGCAAATACAACGTTTATTTGAAAATTAATGACCCCTTGGAGAAATCCGAAAACAAACGTTGTATCCGTTTTGCCAACAATGATGAAAATATGTGGAATGCCCAGATAGGTGCAAACTTAATCGGATACACCGAATTAAAATAAAATTTTAATCACTTAAAATATGCGGCACTACTAAAACAATAAATTTTTAGTAGTGCCGTAATTATTTTATATTATAATACAAACCATTCCGCCATTTGAATCATTGACGATTTTTTGCATAGTTTCCTGCAGTTTTATCTGACTTTCATCACCTATCATTGCAATTTTGCTTGATATTCCGTCATTTACAAGCTGTTCAATCGTTTTTCCGAAAATATTGGTATCCCATATACCAGCTTCTGCGTTCCTGGCTTCTGAAATATAACGGATTAAATCCTGTGCCTGTTGCTCAGTTCCAACTATAGGTGCAATCTCTGTTTCAATGTTAGCCCGAATCATGTGAATACTTGGACTTTCAGCTTTTATTTTCACTCCGAATTTATTTCCATGTCTGATTATCTCCGGATTATTCAAGTGAATCTCACTACGTTCCGGCGTAACCACACCATAACCTTTATAACGTACTGACTGAATTGCATCGCCTACTTTTGCATACTCATTTCGCATACGGGCAAACTCTTTTAAAATATTAATCAATTGATATTCACCGGTGATTTCTTCACCTATCATCTCACTTAGCATTTCGTAATAATATGTTTCATCAACATCAAGCATTACCCTGATGCTGCCGTCTGCCATATTAATTCCGTCCATTTTACAACGTTTTACATATTCACTCTTTACAGATACCGGATTGTTCATCACGTCTCGTATACAGCTTATGTCCTTCATAACATCCTTTATGTTTTCAACGATATCCTGTTTCACTTTACTTGTAATGGGAAGCATTTCTACCCATTTAGGCATATAGAATTCCATTACCGTAATAGGAAATTCATATAAAACTCTTTCAAGAATTCTATCCACATCTTCCTTTTTTAATTGTTCACAGTTCACAGGCATTACACTTACCTGATATTTTTCTTCCAATTCCTGTACCAATTTTTTTGTATCCTCAGAATATGGTCTGGCTGTATTTACCAATACCAAAAATGGTTTATGTAATCGTTTTAAGGCATTAATAGTCTTTTCTTCCGCTTCAAGATAATTATCCCTTGAAAGTTCACCAAAGCTTCCGTCTGTGGTAATAACAAGCCCAATAGTAGAGTGGTCATGGATAACCTTATCCGTTCCGATTTCTGCCGCCTGGGTAAAAGGTATCTCCTTGTCGAACCACGGAGTTTTTACCATGCGCTCCTGATTATCTTCCATGTGTCCTACAGCACCGTTTACCATATATCCCACACAGTCTATAAGACGTACCTTTACAGCCAAATCCTCACTAAGATTAATTTCCGCCGCTTCCTTTGGGATAAATTTAGGTTCTGTTG
>CAZGSF010000059.1:0-1319 GCA_964528145.1 uncultured Lachnospiraceae bacterium
GAGGATATCCTGAATTTATAATGATACATAATTTATAGACAACCAATTAAGAAGTAAATATTATAATAACATTTTCAAACATAAATGGAGGAAAAAAACATGAACATAATTAACGGCGGTGTAACCGCAGCAAAAGGATTTGAAGCAGCAGGCGTAGAAGCAGGCATTAAGTATAAAAACAGAAAAGATATGGCTATGGTGTACAGTCAGGTGCCCTGTAAAGTGGCAGGAACTTTTACCACCAATCTTGTAAAGGCAGCTCCGGTGCTCTGGGATATGAATGTGGTTGAGAATTCTGCATTTGCCCAGGCGGTTGTGGTAAACTCCGGTATTGCCAATGCGGCAACCGGTGAACCGGGAAGAGTTTTATGTAAGAAAACAGCGGAAAAAGTGGGTGAGTGTCTGAACATTCCGGCAGATGCGGTTCTTGTGGCATCTACAGGTGTTATTGGTATGCAGCTTCCTCTTGAGAAATTAGAGAATGGCGTGGAACTTCTCGTGGCAGCGAAGAAGGAAGGTTTGGAAGCAGGTACAATGGCAGCAGAGGCGATTATGACTACCGATACTGTATCCAAGCAGGTTGCAGTAACCTTTGAGGTTGGCGGCAAAACTGTTACTATGGGTGGAATGTGTAAAGGTTCAGGTATGATTCACCCCAACATGTGTACCATGCTTGGTTTTGTAACAACAGACCTTGCGATTTCAAAAGAACTCTTAACAAAAGCATTAAAAGAAGATGTGCAGGATACCTTTAACATGATTTCCGTTGACGGTGATACCTCCACCAACGATACATTGATTTTGATGGCAAACGGTATGGCAGGCAACCCTGAAATTACCGAAGAAAACGAAGATTATCAGAAATTCAAAGAAGCTCTTAACTTTGTAAATACAACTCTTGCCAAGAAAATGGCAGGAGACGGCGAAGGTGCTACTGCTCTTTTCGAGTGCCAGGTAGTAAATGCAGACACCAAAGAAAATGCAAGAATCTTAGCAAAATCCGTAATCTGCTCATCCCTTTCCAAGGCAGCGATTTTCGGACATGATTCCAACTTCGGACGTTTCCTTTGCGCCCTTGGCTATTCCAGTGCCAAATTTGACCCTGAGAATTTAGATTTATATTATCAGAGCAAAGCCGGAAAAATGCTTATTTTTTCAAATGGCGTAGCTGCGGATTACAGTGAAGAGGAAGCAACCAAGATTCTTTCCGAGGAAGAGGTTACAGTGTATGTGGATATGCACATGGGTTCGGAGAGTGCAACTGCCTGGGGTTGCGATTTGAGTTATGACTATGTTAAAATCAATGCGGACTACCGTTC
>CAZGSF010000059.1:1419-12407 GCA_964528145.1 uncultured Lachnospiraceae bacterium
CCTGGGGTTGCGATTTGAGTTATGACTATGTTAAAATCAATGCGGACTACCGTTCTTAATCTGAAAGGATGAAAATATATGAAGGTACTAAAAAAGTTTTTTAAACTTTTTTGCATTGTATTTACTATAGCAACTATTTTTAGTAGTTCAGTACAACTGATAATGGGTACAATAGAGGATTCCAATATACATATTTTAGATAGAGCAGTACTCACTATGCTGGGGGCTTTTATAGTAGTTTTGATTACTCAATATAATTTTAAAAGAAAGATATTTAAATTTTTTATACCCTACATTATATTTATTTCACTTGCATTAGGGTATGTTTGGATTTGTGGTTTTTGGCAGGAATTGCATCCTAATGCTTATAGAGATATTTTTATTAATGATACTCTTGCATATGTTGTTGTGGTTGTTGTTATAGAAATTTATGAATGCATTAAAAAGAAAAGTAATAAAAGCAGAAAGTGAGAACATCATGGAAAAAGACATGGAACAATTATTAAAAAAAGCTGAGGTGCTTATTGAAGCCCTCCCTTATATTCAGCAGTTTAACCGTAAAATCATCGTTGTAAAGTATGGCGGAAGTGCCATGAGCAACGAGGAACTTCAGAAGAACGTTATCAAAGACGTAACCCTTCTGAAACTGGTTGGATTCAAGCCTATCATCGTTCACGGCGGCGGCAAAGCAATCAGCAAGTGGGTGGAGAAAACCGGCAAGAAGGCAGAGTTTGTGAATGGACTCCGCGTTACCGATGAAGAGACCATGGAAATTGCAGAGATGGTTCTTAACCGTGTAAATAAGGATCTTGTGCGCATGGTAGGCGAACTTGGCGTAAAAGCTGTTGGTATCAGCGGAAAAGATGGCGGAATGCTTAAAGTTGATAAAAAGCTGGCTGACGGTCAGGATATCGGTTTTGTAGGTGATGTTAAAGAGGTTGATCCTACCGTTATCTATGATTTGTTAAAGAATGACTTCCTGCCCATTATTGCGCCTATCGGACTTGATGATAACTACGATACATACAATATTAATGCAGATGATGCGGCCTGTGCCATTGCGAAGGCAGTGGGTGCTGACAAGCTTGTATTCCTTACCGATGTTGAAGGCTTATACAAAGATTTTAATGATAAATCTTCTTTTATTTCACGCTTGTCAGATACAGAAGCAGATGAACTGATTAATGGTGGAATGATTGGTGGCGGTATGCTTCCAAAGCTTAGTAACTGTACTTCCGCAATTAAAAATGGTGTAAACCGTGTACATATTTTGGACGGACGTATTCCTCATTGTCTGCTTCTTGAAATCTTTACCCATAATGGAATCGGAACCGCGATTTATCGTGATGAGGATATGATCAAGGAGGATTAATATGATGCAGCAATATATAGAACAGGCCGAATGTGACCTGCTTCACACATATAATCGTTACCCTGTAGTATTTGACAGGGGCGAAGATGTATATTTGTATGATATCGAAGGCAAGAAGTATCTTGATTTTGTGTCAGGTATTGCAGTATTTGCCTTGGGATATCAGAACAAAGAATATAACGATGCTTTAAAGAGTCAAATTGACAAGATTATACATACTTCCAACTACTACTACAACATGCCTGCAATCGATGCGGCACGGAAACTGAAAAAAGTATCCGGCATGGATCGGGTTTTCTTTACCAACAGTGGTGCGGAAGCAATTGAAGGTGCCATTAAGGCAGCAAGAAAATATGCATATCTGAAAGATGGTCAGACTGACCATGAGATTATTGCAATGGAGCATTCCTTCCACGGAAGAACCATGGGGGCATTGTCCATTACCGGTAATCCCAAATACAGGGAAGCATTTCAACCTATGATAGGCAATATTAAATTTGCCGAGCTTAATGATTTTGAAAGTGTGCTTGCTCAGGTGACGGACAAAACCTGTGCAATTATTTTTGAAACCGTTCAGGGCGAGGGCGGAATCTATCCTGCTACGCAGGAATTTATGGAAAAAGTAAAAGCACTTTGCGAGGAAAAAGACATACTTCTTATTTTGGATGAAATCCAGTGTGGTATGGGGCGTACAGGCAGTTTCTTTGCATGGCAGAGATACGGCATTAAGCCGGACATCATGACTACTGCTAAAGCCCTTGGCTGTGGTGTGCCTGTAGGTGCATTCCTTATGACTGAAAAAGTGGGACAGGCATCTTTGGTTGCAGGAGATCATGGAACTACCTATGGTGGTAATCCTTTAGCATGTGCAGCAATCTCAAAAGTGCTTGATTTATTTGAAGAGAACAATATAATAGAACATGTGGGCAAAGTGGGAGCGTATCTGCAGGAAGAACTTGCCAAACTGGCAGAGGAGTATGATTGTATTGAGACTAGCCGCGGCGTAGGTCTGATGCAGGGGCTTGTATTTAATATTCCTGTAGGGGACATTATTAATCGCGCCCTTGATAAAGGACTGGTTCTTATTAATGCGGGAACTAATATTATCCGTTTTGTGCCACCTTTGATTATTACTGAAAAACATGTAGATGATATGATTGCAATTTTAAAGGAGTGCATAAATGAGTCTTAAAAAGAGACTGATGTCAGTTGTGGTTTTGCTATGTGTCCTGGCGTGGGTTATGTTTGTGGGAACACGCGAATACACCATATCGGAGAACAAGCAGGATACAGGTTCAATTTTTGATAATAAAGAAACGATATATTTCTGGTATACAGATGATGCGCTGACGGATTATATAAACAGTGCTGCGGTAGCTTACGGCGAGGCGAATAATGTGCGTATTATTCCTATATTAAAATCGGGAATGGAGTATCTTGAAGAGATTAACAAAGCATCATTGTCGGAAGATGAAGCTGTACCCGATATGTATCTGTTAAGTAATGATTCATTGGGAAAAGCTTACCTTGCGGGATTGGCAGATAATATTGATGATGCCGGTGTTGTAAACGTGGCAAATTTCCCGGAGGCAGCTTTGTCTGCTGTAACCTATGACGGCAGTATAGTAGGATATCCATACTATTTTGAAACAAGTGCGTACCTGTATAACAAAACTTATCTTGAGGATTTTGTACGTGCCAAAATGCAGGCGGAAATTGATGCTGAGGCAGGAGAGGCGACACAGGAAGCAGATGAGGAGAACGGCAATGCAGAAGAAGAGGTAAGCACTGATGCTCCCCCTACCATATCGGAGGAAGCAGTGGCAAAACGTCTGCAGGAACTGCTTCCACAGTCAACAGAGAGTTTGCTGTCCTTTGCGGATTCCTATGATGCACCGGAAGCGGTGGATTCCATTTTGAAGTGGGATGTATCGGATATTTTTTACAATTACTATTTTATAGGACAGTATATGGTTGTGGGCGGTGAAGCCGGCGACAATGAAGAACAGATTGATATTTATAATCATGAAGCAATACAGTGCCTTAAGGAATATCAGAAATTAAATCAATACTTTTATATTGACCCCGAAACCGTAACTTATGAAAGTGTGTTACAGGATTTTATTGATGGTAAGGTTGTATTTTCTGTTGTAACAAATGATGCGGTTGCAAAGCTGGAAAAGGCAAAAGAAGAAGGTACATTTAATTATGAATACGGCATAATGCCGGTTCCCCGTATAAGTGAAGGCCTGGAAGGACGTTCGTTATCCGTAACAAGTGCGGTGGTGATTAACGGTTATTCTAAGCATAAGGAACTGGCAAATAAATTTGCGGCATTTCTGACTACGGAGTATCTGGATAATTTGTATACACGTACAGGCAAAACAGCAGCATCATATAAAGCAGTTTTGGAAAGTGAACAGCTGGAAGGTTTCCGTCATGAATACGAGACTTCAATCCCCATTCCTAAGATGATTGAGACAAGTAATTTCTGGATAGAGCTTGAGATTCTTTTCTCAAAGGTATGGAATGGTGAGAATATTAATGATTTGGTACGTGCGTTGTCCGAGCAGATGATGACCCAGGTACTGGGAGAACCTTATACGGAAGAGTATATAGAAGAACCGGAAGAAATTGTTGAAGAAGAAGGCGAATATGTGGATGACGGTCAGGAAATATCGAGTTCTGATATTATTACACAGTAACAGCCGGAATAGAAAAAAGTAAAAAGGAAATAATTAACACAGGAGTTTGTAATGCTCCTGTGTTTTTTTTGCTTTTATAAATCAGAACGGAGGAATTATAAAATGTTAGGTATTATTATAGCTTTGATTTCGGGAGCACTTATGAGTATACAGGGAGTTTTTAATACACAGGTAACTAAAACCTCAGGAGTATGGGTCGCAAATACCTTTGTGCAGTTTACAGCACTTATGGTGTGCCTGGGAGCGTGGCTTATTACAGACCGCAGCTCTTTTGGTGCCATTATGAAGGTGGAGCCTAAATATATGTTGCTGGGCGGTGCCATCGGTGCATTTATCACCTATACCGTTATTAAGGGAATGGAGATGCTTGGGCCTGCAAAGGCTGTTATGCTTATAGTGGTTGCGCAGCTTCTGGTGGCATATATAATTGAACTTCTGGGATGGTTTGGCACTGAAAAACAGCCTTTTGAATTCCGTAAACTTATAGGAATGGGAATTGCCATTGCAGGAATTGTAATTTTTAAGTGGAAATAATGCATACAGTCTTGTAAAAAGAAAATATATAATCTAAAATAGTATAAGTCAGCATGGAGGGGCTTCCTGTCAAATTTGAAAGGAAACTATGCTATGGCAGAAAAAATATTGGATTTCTACGTCAAAAAGATGCAGAAATCATTTATAGTATTAATTGTTTTTGGTTTAAGTGCTTTTGTATTTGCCGGATGCACCCGCAAAGGTGAGGAAACTCTTATGCTTATGCCTTTGGAAGATGTGGCTGAGGAAGAAACTTTTAAGGTGCAGGAGGATGCCGCTGACGTATCGGAAGAGGATACTCTAAAGGAAGAAATAGCGGACTTAATATGTGTGCATGTGTGCGGTGCCGTGAATAATCCCGGAGTATATGAATTAAAGCAGGGAAGCCGTGTCTTTGAGGCGGTAGAACTGGCAGGCGGTTTTGCCGAAGATGCTTCACAGGATTTTGTTAATATGGCACAGGAGTTATCAGATGCCTTAAGATTATACATTCCAACCGTGCAGGAGGCACAGGCGTGGGAAGGGCAGAATGAGGTTTCGGATGGCAAAGATGCGGACGGATTGATAAATATCAATACTGCCGACAAAGAGCAACTTTGCACACTACCCGGAATAGGTGAGGCAAAGGCGGAGGCAGTTATTGCTTACCGTCAGCTAAACGGTAAATTTGAAAGTAAAGAACAGATAATGGAAATAGATGGAATCAAGGAAGCAATGTTTTCCAAGATTAAAGACAAGATTTGCGTAAGGTAAATGAACATAGAATTGGAGATTATGAGGAATGGGAAAAAGAGTTTTGGTAGTTGATGATGAGAAATTAATCGTAAAAGGCATACGTTTTAGTCTTGAGCAGGACGGCATGGAGGTTGAATGTGCATATGACGGCGAAGAAGCTATTGCCATGGCAAAAGAGAAAAAGTATGACATCATACTGCTGGACGTAATGCTTCCCAAATTCACAGGCTTTGAAGTGTGCCAGCAAATCAGGGAATTCTCTAATGTTCCCATTATCATGCTTACGGCAAAAGGCGATGATATGGATAAAATTTTAGGCTTGGATTATGGAGCGGATGACTATATTACGAAGCCCTTTAATATTCTGGAAGTTAAGGCGCGTATTAAAGCGATTATGCGTAGAACCTCTCAGAAGAAAAACACTGACCAACAGGGAGATGTTATCGTTCAGGGTGATATGAGCCTTGACTGTGAGGGCAGGAGAGTATATATTGCCGGAAAGGAAATTAATCTTACGGCAAAAGAGTTTGAGGTTCTTGAACTTATGATAAAGACACCTGACAAGGTATACAGCAGGGAAGCTTTGCTCAAATTAATATGGGGTGAAGATTATCCGGGGGATGTAAGAACTGTTGATGTACATATCAGAAGGCTTCGTGAAAAAATTGAGAAAAGCCCAAGCGAACCCAGATATGTACATACCAAGTGGGGCGTGGGATACTATTTTAATGTTGAATAACGGAGCAAAAATATGCAAAACGTGATAAAAAATGTCTTTGGGCAGATTCGTGTTAAATGGAGTCTGAAGGCAAATATTTTTCTGATTATTCTTTTGGTAGGAATCATTCCGGGTATATGTATGCGTTACGGTGTTCTGCGAAACTATGAGGAGCAGGCAGTGAACCAGAGGCAGACCGTTGTGCAAAACCAGTTGAAGATTCTTGCGAATCATTTAATTACTTATAATTATCTGCGGGACAGTTCTTCAGAGGTAATCAATGCAGAACTGTCTATGTTATCTAATTTATATGACGGACGTGTTCTTATTATCGGAAGTAATTTCAAAATAGTTAAAGATACATACGGAATCAGTGAAGGTAAAACCATTATATCCGAAGAGGTTTTCCGCACATTTAAAGGGGAAAGTCTGACCAATTATGTAAAACCTGATGAGTATAACAAAGAGGGTTATATTGAAATGACCATCCCCATAATGGAGACTGTTACGGATGAGGGGGAACTGGACGAAAATGGCAACCCTTTGGAAATAAGCCGTGTTAAGGGTGTATTGCTTACCAGTATTTCCACAGAGTTTATTACAACCACGATGGATACCTTGAATCGTAAGGCAATTATATTGGAAACTCTTATGATATTGATTATTTTTGTGGTTGCGTTTATTTGCTCGGTGGTGCTTATCCGTCCTTTTAACTACGTTACAGAAGCCATTAATGAAGTCCGTGATGGGTATTCGGATGATGCGCTTTTTGTTCCGAATTATGTTGAAACCACTCACATTATTGATGCATTTAATGCACTTTTGAAAAGAATGAAGGCTTTGGATAATTCCAGACAGGAATTTGTTGCAAATGTGTCACATGAGTTAAAAACGCCACTGACTTCCATGAAGGTATTGGCGGACTCGCTTATTATGCAGGAGAATGTACCTACGGAGCTTTACAAAGAATTTATGACCGACATTGCTGCAGAGATAGACAGGGAGAATCAGATAATAACTGATTTGTTGGCACTTGTTAAAATGGATAAAACCGTGGCAGAGTTAAATATTAATTTGGTTGACATAAATGCTCTTACGGAATTAATTTTGAAAAGACTCCGGCCTATTGCAAGAAAAAGAGATGTGGAGGTTATATTTGAGAGCATACGTCCTGTAAGTGCAGAAGTGGATGAAGTTAAAATGACCCTTATTATATCTAATTTGGTGGAAAATGCAATTAAATATAATAAACAGCAGGGCAGCGTGAAAGTTGTGCTGGATGCTGACCATCAGTTTTTTACCCTGGAGATTACCGATACCGGTTTGGGAATTCCCGAAGAGGCAATAGAGCATATTTTTGAACGTTTTTATCGAGTGGACAAATCACATTCAAGAGAAATCGGCGGTACCGGACTGGGACTTGCGATAACACGTAATGCAGTATTATTGCACAGAGGCTCAATAAAGGTAAACAGTGTAGAAGGCGAGGGAACAGTATTTTTCGTGAAAATTCCTTTGAATTATATAGCAACACAAACTAACTAGAAATTTAGAACAGAATTAGGAGCAACAGAATGAAGAAAGTATTACTGACTTTTATAATTCTAGTGTTATGCGCAGGTGCAAGTGCGTGTAAAGGTAATGATAATGTGGACGAAGACCGTCTTTTGCAAATTAATTATATAAGTAACGACGAGATTAAGCTGGTTGCAAGAGATTATGTTATTGAGTCCGATTTGTCGGATACTGAGGCACAGGTAGAAGAAGTTCTTCATGCGTTGGAAACAACATCTGAGAAGCTTGAATATAAGACACCATTATCCGCTGATATTGAAGTTATTGATTTTGAATTAAATGAGGGCAATCTTACATTGTATATGTGTGAAAAATATTCGACTTTGCCGGTACCCCTTGAAGTGTTGACTAGAGCTGCATTGGTGAAAAGTCTGGTTCAGATTGACGGGGTTAATTATGTGGGAATGATGATAAACGATACTCATTTGACGGATAGCTTAGGCAGTCCCATTGGTATGATGAATGTGGACACTTTTGTGGATAATGAAGATAATCAGATTAATTCCATGGAGCAGGTGCGTATAAAATTGTATTTTACCGATGAAACGGGTACTAAGCTTGTTGCAGTAAACAGGACGCTTGTATATAGTACCAATGTTTCGCTGGAGAAACTGGTAGTTGAACAGCTGATATCGGGCCCTACAGAGTTTACCAGGGATTTGTATCCTACCCTTAATCCGGAGACAAAAGTGCTAGGTGTTACCATTAATGATGGCACGTGTTATGTAAACTTAGATGAGGGATTTTTGACACAATTGTCAAATGCAACGGCAGAAGTTGTAATTTATTCCATAGCCAATTCATTGATAGAGCTTTCAAATGTAAATAAAATCCAGATTTCCGTAAATGGTGAAACAGATATTATGTATCGTGAAACTATGACTCTTAAAACCATATACGAGCGTAACCTTGATCTTGTAAGTAGTATTGAGTGAAAGGATGATGTTATTTGAAAAGACCCCTTGCGGTGGTATGTTTGATATATTTGTCGGTGGTCGGAATATTTCTATGTTTCCGGCCTCCCGACTTTGATAAGTTAGCCTATGCACAAGAAAAGGAATATATGGTGCAGGGGCGTGTGTATAAAATAGAATCTAAAGAGTTTTTTGGAAAAAAACAATCCGTTTTATATCTTAATCAAATCTCATGTTTTCAAGAAAATTCACCTGATAGTAGTAAAGAAAAAAATAATGGTAAGCTTCCGGAGGGACTTGTTTGTTATGTGAATGATATAGAATTTACGCCCAAAATCGGAAGTATTATGCGTATTGTAGGAGAGTTTGAATTATATCCGGCTGCAACAAATCCGGGCGAATTTGATGCAAGGATTTATTACAGCACAATAGGAATCGAAGGAAAAATAAATAATGGTAAAGTAATAGCTGTAAGTAAAGATTATAAGCCTGTTGCAGATATTCAGTTTAAATTCCGTACTTTTTTGGAGGATAGGCTTAAAAGAGTTTATCCGGAAAAGGAAGCGGGCATTATGATGACCATGCTTCTTGGGAATAAAGAAAACCTTGATAAAGAGGTAAAAGACTTATATCAGGATGCGGGAATTTTGCATATTTTAAGTGTGTCGGGACTGCATATTTCGGTGCTTGGATACGGTGTATACAGATTGCTTGGCAGAATGAGAATCCCGGTAAATATATCAATAATTTTGTCGGTTGCCTGGATGTGGTTTTATGGCGGGATGATTGGAATGGGAGTTTCTGCGTTCAGGGCAATTGTAATGTTTAGTATAAAGATGCTGGCATTACACTGGAAACGTACATATGATTTGATTACGGCCCTTGCGGTAGCAGCGGTACTTTTAATTAGTTCTAATCCTTTGTATTTGTATCATAGCGGATTTTGGCTGTCTTTTTCCTGCGTGCTTGCAATCAGCCTTTTGTATCCTGTTATCAAACTGGATGAAAGAAAGGGTGGATATTCGTATGTGAAAGTGGGCTCTATAAAAATCTGTAATTCCTTTCTTTTGAGTTTTAGTGTGACGGTTTTTACTTTGCCGGTGCTTCTTTGGTTTTATTATGAGGTGTCCTTGTGGGGACTGCTTTGGAATATTTTGGTTGTTCCTCTTGCCGGTGTGGTAATGGGGGGCGGGATTGCATCTTTGTGTCTGCCGGTGGGAACAGGCAGGAGTAATTGGTTTGTGGGAATTGTATCAGTATTCATTGTACGCGGCAACTGCTTTTTCCTTAATATGTTTGAAGGATTGTGCAGAATTAGTGAAGGTAGCAAAGCAGGGAATTTGATTATGGGAAAACCGGCAGCTTTTTCGCTTGGGTTATTTGTGGCAGGGATGGTGGTTTTTATTTTGATAGGAAAAAAGATGAAATATTATAAGCGTATTTTGATACTGCTATCGCTGGTATGCCTGCTCATATTAAAGGGGCCGGTTCCTTTTACAATAACCTTTCTTGATGTGGGGCAGGGGGATTGTATCTGCATTCAGAATGACAATGGCAATGTATATCTGGTGGATGGTGGCAGCAGTGATAAAAATAAAGTAGGTGAGTATCAGATACTTCCATTTTTGAAGCATGAAGGAATATCTTCCGTGTCAGCAGTTTTTTTATCTCATGGTGACAGTGACCATACAAGTGGTATCGAGGAACTTCTTCAATTGGGACAGGCAGGAGTTACGGTGGAAAAGGTAGTATTGCCGGCATTGGAGGAGGCGGTGATTCGTAAAGAATTCGGCCGTGTTATTAGTTTGTGTGAGGAGTACGGAACCCGGGTGTATGTGATGAAGCAGGGAGAGAGCGTAATAGATGGCAAACTTATGTTAACCGCATTGCATCCGTCGCCGGATTATATCGGAGATTCAAATGAGGCTTCGCAGGTGCTATATCTGTCCTATGGTGAGTTTACGGTGTTGCTTACGGGAGATGTGGAAGGTGATGGAGAACAGGAACTCATAAGGGCATTGAAGGAGGAAAAAATCAGTAAGGTAAACTTACTGAAGGTAGCGCATCACGGTTCATCAGGAACAACCTCTGAAAAGTTGCTCGGATGCATTAATCCTGATATAGGGATAATATCATGTGGGGTGAATAATTCCTACGGTCATCCCCATGAAGAAACCCTGGAACGACTTACAGAAGCGGGAAGCGAGATTTTAACCACACCGCAGTATGGTGCAATTACAATAAAAGTGGCTTCAAGTGAAAGAATTTTGGTTTCATATGGAAGAAAGGGAATTTTGTCCGACTAAATTTCGCAAAGGATTAATGCGGTCGGGAGAGTGAAGTTGGGACTATGGATGAATAAGTTTATAACCACAACGCAAGCTAGGGTAAAGTTTTTGTAGGAAAAATGAATAGACAAAAGAAGAAAGCACCAA
>CAZGSF010000060.1:0-12166 GCA_964528145.1 uncultured Lachnospiraceae bacterium
TAAAGAGTGTAAGACTAAATTCAGCTTGAAGTGGAATTTACTTTTATATTCAAGGTATCAGAAAAATCTACCGAAATACAGATTGCTTCATAAAACAAAATTTGTTATAATTAATCTAGGAAAAACTATTATTTTCAGGCACGGATGCCGCCCAACTTCAAAGGAGTGATATTATGGCTATTAACATTCAGTCAAAAACAGATTATTCGTATTTATTTTCAAGTTTAGGAACCTCTTCAGCTTCCTCAGGAACTAACCTTAATTTCCTTTCCGATTATGCAAGTATAAAGAACGGAAGTTATTTCAAGCTGATGAAGGCTTATTATAATGAGAGCGGCAAAGCAAGCGAGCTTGTTAACAGCACCGGCAACGGTACTTCAACAAGCAAGGACTCTGCTGAGGCACTTACCTCAATCCAGAAGTCCTCAGACGAATTGAAGGAATCTGCCGATGCCCTCCTCGAAACCGGAAGCAAATCTGTTTTCAATGAAACCGATATAACAACCACCGATGAGAACGGTAACAAGACCACAACACGTGGCTATGATACCGACAAGATTTACAAAGCAGTGAAGAACTTTGTTGACGATTATAATTCTGTAATTTCTTCCACAGAAGATTCCAATACAAATTCCATTGCAAGCCGTTCTACCGGGCTTATCACCATAACCGATAATAATGAAAAGGCTCTTAACAAATTAGGTATTACCATTAATGATGATTTTACATTATCAATTGACGAAACAGCCTTCAAGGCTGCAGACATGGATTCTGCCAAGTCTTTATTCTCCGGTACCGGTTCCTATGCTTACAGAGCATCAGCCCAGGCATCTTTAATTAATTTTGCGGCTGACACCGAGGTTGCAAAGGCTAATACCTACAACTATACCGGCAGCTATAACAATACCTATAACATCGGCAATTTATTTAACAGCTATCTGTAATTATTTTTGGCAAATCAAAAGGGCTGATTATAAAATTCTTAAAGAGTTTTATAATCAGCCCTTTTTAGCAATACCCCGCCATCTGACCAAATAGTCCGGTTTGTTTAAACCCTTCCATAATCGCCATCAGACAAGCTATACAAAGTACTGCTTCCCGTTTACAAAAATCCAATATACGTTTCATATATGTACTTATGCCATCTTCACATATTTTGCTTCAAATTCACTGATAGGCAGCGGACGGTCATGCAGATAACCCTGCACCTGTTTACAGCCACAGGAACGGATAAGCTGTTCTTCACACGTTGTTTCAACGCCTTCACAAATCACATCCAAGTCAATCTTATCAAAAATATTTACAAGGCCCGCCATAATTTCAAGTCCCTTGCGATTACTGATACTATTCCGCACAAATCCCCTGTCAAGTTTAATACAGTCAAGGGGAAGCGTTCCAAGCGCATTCAAGGAACTAAAACCTGTTCCGAAATCATCCATACTGATCCTAAAGCCCATGGCCCTAAGCTGTGCCACCCTGCTTGCAATCATTTTGACATCTTCAAAGAACACGGTTTCCGTAACCTCAAACTCCACGTAATCCTTAGGAACCATTAGAGGCTCTGATTTCTCCACATTTCTAATCCACTCTGTACTTTGTTTAAAATCGGCCCTTGAAAGATTAAGACTTATGGGTATCAGGGTCATATCGTTTGTATGCCAATAATTAAGAAGCTTGAACACCTTCCTTGTCACATACATGTCAAGTTCCATGATAAGACCATACCTTTCCAACACGGGTATGAAAATATTAGGCGGAATTATATTCCCCTCTTCATCCTTTAAACGTGCCAATGCTTCAGCGCCTACTATTCTTTGGGAATCTATATCTATCTTGGGCTGAAGGTATACCAAGATATCGTCCTCACTAAGGGCCTTCTCAAATAAAGGAATTACTCTCTGCTCAAGCTTAGACTTCTCTTCCAAGGCTTCCGTGAAAATACAAACAATCTTTGAATAATCTCTTTCATTACTTCTTCTGGCAATCTCCGCTTTATCAAGCATCTCAGAAACACTCTCATTACTATCACGGATAACATACACACCGGAATTAATCCTAAGTACCGCCATAGGATAATCATTCTCTACGCTACACACAAATTTACGTCCAATTTCCGTAAAATTGGCAACCATATCTCCCCTTATAGCATCCTCAGCCAGCTTCACAAGGGCAACAAAACGGTCCGAATGAATCCTGCTGGCCATAAGACAATACTCATTATTATGAAAATAATAATTTGCCATGTCTGAAAGGAGCTTATCACCACTTTCATACCCATACACATTATTAATATATTTAAAATTACTTATATTCATGGAAACAAGCATACAGGGCTGCTCCATTTCTTTAAGCTTCTCCTGTGCAAGTTCTTTAAAATCATCATAATACAATAACTTTGTTAATTTATCCCGCTTCATATATTTACCCTCGCATCCAAATTAATTATCTTTGTATTATTTCCCCATCATATTTAACTTATTTTATCATACAATTCCAAAATATGACATATATTTTTGTTGTTTGGTGCAAATAATTGTAAAAATGGCAGAATATTCCGTATTTTCATGCTTTGACATATAATTCAGCGAATATTCAACCTGTAAACATCATAATATGTTAAAAAATATTACGAAATGTTATTATGCAAAATCCAACAAATATAACTGCTGCCATAGTGGGCAGAGCCAAATTTACCCAAAACTACGAGAACGCATTGAATATGTTTAACATACAAACCAATACCACCCTTATCCCCGGTATTTACAAGAATTGTGATGTGCTGATTCTTCCCGGCGGTGGGGACATAACTCCCGGATTTTTCGGTCAAAAAAACAGATGTTCCAAAAACATCGACACTGAACTTGATATCATCCAGATACAGGCGCTTGACTTTTTTGTAAGACACAAAAGGCCGGTCCTTGGAATATGCAAGGGTATGCAGCTTATTAACGTATACTTCGGAGGCACAATAATCCAGCACCTTACCAACGCCCATAGACACGCCTACGATAACGCCGACAAAATACATTTATCCAAGGCCCTTCCCTCTTCAATACTTTACAGATTATATGGTGAAACTTTTTTTGTAAACAGCGCCC
This sequence comes from uncultured Lachnospiraceae bacterium, assembly GCA_964528145.1. Classification (GTDB taxonomy): domain Bacteria; phylum Bacillota; class Clostridia; order Lachnospirales; family Lachnospiraceae; genus Acetatifactor. The sequence continues at coordinate 3,099 of CAZGSF010000060.1, forward strand.
ATCATCAGGGCATAGACACCCTTGGAAAAAGCCTGAAAATAACCCAGCTTTCCGATGATGATGTAATCGAAGGAATCGAGCACATAAATCTTCCTATAATCGGTGTACAATGGCACCCTGAGCGCCTCATTCCCCCATCATTAGAAAAGACCACCGTTGACGGCAGTCTTCTTTTTCAGGACTTTTTATCTTTATCAATATAATCTTCAAGCAGATTTATTGACTTGAGTTCAAGTTTCATCCGTTCCTTTGCCATTGAAAACAATGCTTTTATAACCGCTTTAAGAGCATCCTTTGTTTCCTCGTCCAGTTCCTGGGATGCCATCAGCACTCCCATAATACTTTTCTTCCAGTCTGCAGTAAAATCTATTAATGTCTCAGTATTAGATGCAGACATCACTTTATAAAAGGTTTCCACAAAAGTACGCACCTGTTCTTCATCCAGAGACAGAATCCAGTCATTTATAGTATCACCGGAAAATTTACGGGAACGGTAAATATCCTTAACCTTCACAAAATGGTCTTCCTCTACCATCCATGTATAAGGGTCGTGCTGCCATAATCCGAAGGTAGTACTCTCCACCACCTGATAACTGCTTCCTGCATGGGAAAACAATATTCCCACCAGGGAGGAGTGCGGCAGTATCCTTACTATCCTGTCTTTCATTTTATCATAATTAAGACGTGCCATAACCTCCGGTCTGAAGCCCGGTCCATCGTGGTTATATACTTTAATAATCCTGTCCTGAACCTGTTCCTTGCAGCACAAAGACGCGTATACCGCAAAATTACCGCCCTTGGAATGCCCCCCTACATAAAATCTCTGTCTGAGCCTTCCTGTTACCATATTCATATATTTTGCCGCAAAACTCTGACCGGGAACCGGGTCCAAAAAAGCCATGTTAAAGTCTTCTTTCCACCCCACAATGGTTTCATCGGTTCCACGGTATGCAAGATAAAGCACTCCGCCGCTTAATATAAACGTAACCGCTGAAAACTGTGTTTCCCACTCCGGCTCCAGAATATTGATATAACAATTCAGCTTAATTCCTTTAAATCTTTTACTGGCAAGCATTGTCATAAACAATTCCCGGTTATTTTTTTCAAAGCGCACATCTGCAAAAAGCTTGTCAAAATCAGGATGGTCATATATGGTTTGTAAATTTACCGACCTTTTATTTTCCGTAACAAGCGGAACGATTCCGTCAAGCTTCAAATATGCAAATTGGGATAATATAAGACTGTCCACCTCATTCAGAGGCTTCTCTTCAAAAGTATAATCACCATATTCCATGATGTAGTCAATCATCGTCCCTGACATTCACTCACCCTTATTAACACTTTTTCCATGTATTATGATTCAATAACACCAGCATAGGTAAAAACTCCAATCTGCCCGTAATCATGTCGAATATGAGTACAAGCTTGGACATGGCGGAAAACTGTGCATAATTCCCCGCAGGACCTACCACATTAAGACCCGGGCCCACATTACTGATATTTGCTGCAATCGCTGTAAAATTAGTTGTAAAATCAAAGTTATCAAAGCTTATAAGTAATAGAGAAGCAAGAAATACCGTTACATATATCATCATATATACCCTTATGGAACGAATAACACCTTCCGGTACTATTTTTCCGTCCATGTGTATTTTTTTGACACTTCTTAGGTGAACCACCTGCGATATCTCATTACGTATACTTTTAAACATAACTACCAGACGGCTTACCTTAAATCCTCCGCCGGTACTTCCCGCACAGGCGCCAATCAATGTAAGCATAACTATAACCGTCTTTGAAAACTCCGGCCATGCATTATAGTCAACAGACGCAAATCCCGTTGTAGTTATTATTGATGCCACCTGTAAAAGTGCATGATGAAAATCCAGATAAATATTTTCAAATGTTCCATAAATATTCCATGTTATAAGCAGCGCAGATACCATAATAATAATCAGATATGTGCGCACCTCTTCGCTTTTAAAAGCTTCTTTGGGCTTTTTAATCAGCAATAAATAAAACACATTAAAATTGATACCGCATAGTATCATAAATATTGTTATAACAATCTGGGAGGCAACAGAATATGAAGCCAGACTATCACCCAAAAGTGCAAAACCACCTGTTCCAACAGTCGAAAAGGTAAGTGTAATTGCATCGAACAACGGCAATCCGGTAAGTAATAACGCAATTATTCCTACAGCAGTAAACAACACATATATTCCATATAAAATCTTGGCTGTGTTCTTAACTTTAGGCACAAGTTTTCCGACTACAGGGCCGGTGCTTTCCGCACGCATAAGGTGCATATTATAGCTTCCCGACAAAGGCAGTACCGCCAATATAAATACCAACACCCCCATACCGCCAATCCAGTGGCTGAACAAACGCCAAAACTGGGTTGTTCTGGAAAGGGTGGTTAAATCAGTTATTATACTTGCTCCTGTAGTTGTAAGTCCTGATGCAGTTTCATACAAAGCATCAATATAATTAGGTATCTCCCCCGTAATTACAAAGGGAACCGCTCCTACCAGACTCAATAAAACCCAGCTTAAGGAAACTGTCACAAAGCCTTCTTTTGCATAAAAAACCTTACTTTTAGGTTTAAATTGCTTACCGCTAAACCCCAATGTGAAAGAAGCAAGCGCTACCGCCAGATAGGTAAAGCCCTCTTTTTCACCATAGATTAATGCCACAATACAAGGCAGTGCCAGAAAAACACCCTCAAATTCTAAAACTCTGCATAAAATATATCTGATAATTGAATAGTTCATAATTCTACCTTAATATATCCCGGATATCCTGAAATCCCTTTGTTGTAGTAACCAAAACCACCGTATCACCTGCATGGATAACACTTTGTCCACGTGCAGTAGTAACATTACCCCTGTGGTTAATACCGCAAATAAGTATATTAGGCTTAATTGACACATCCTGAAGAGGAATACCGATTAATGGGCAATCTTCTTTAATAAGGAACTCCAACGCCTCAACCTTATTGTCATTCATCTGATACAAAGTCTCTATATTACTTCCCATGGAATTACTCATGGCACGTACATATCTTATAATGGATTCTGCAGTAATATACTTAGGATATATTACACTCCCTATTTCAAGTTCGTTAATAATTTCATCATAATCAACTCTGTGCACACGGGTTATAAGCTTTGCCTTCGATAAACTTTTCGCAAAAAGTGCCAGCATTATATTCTCTTCATCAAAATCAGTCATCGAAACAAATGCCTCTGCTACATTAAGACCTTCCTCCAAAAGTAAATCTTTATCAGTGCTGTCTCCGTGGATAATCATTGCCTGAGGCAAACGTTCACTAAGTTCCTCACACCGTTTCTTTTCTTTCTCGATAATCTTAACCCTTGTTCCCATATCAAGTAACTGGGTAGCAAGATAATAAGCAGTTTCACCGCCACCTGCTATAATAACATTTTTAGCTTTTGCTGTAGGCAGTTTAAGTTTCCTAAATAAAGCAATGTTTTTGGCAGGTGTCCCTGCTATTGTAATGTCATCCCCTGCTTTAATCTCGAAATTACCATCAGGAATAATCACTTCTTCCCCGCGTTCAACAATACAAATCAACACCTCACAATGAAGTTTTGACCCTATATCCTTAAGTTTCAGATTACACAAAGCAGAATTTTCATCTATATTAAATTTAATAAGTTCAACCCGTCCCTTGGCAAATGTATCTATTTTAAGTGCCGAAGGGAATTTCAAAATACGCGCCATCTCCATAGCTGTTGCGTATTTAGGGTTAATAATCATTGAAAGACCAAGTTCTTCTTTAATAAATCCGATTTCCCTACTGTATACCGGATTGCTTACACGGGCAATTGTATTACAATTACCTGCCTTTTTAGCTATAAGGCAGCATAAAAGATTAAGTTCATCAAAGCCCGTAACCGCAATAAGCAAATCAGCATCTTCTATACCAGCCTCTGTCTGCGTTTCAAAACTGGCACCGTTTCCCACTATGCCCATAACATCATAAGCATTTGTGACTTTTTGCACCTTTTCTTCCTTTTCATCGATTACGGTAATATTATGATTTTCCTTACTCAACTGCTCTGCCAGAGTACGTCCTACATTGCCGCACCCCACAATAATAATCTGCATATTTTTCCTCCGATAATCAGTACATATTTCCCATTAAGCGGGCAAGAGTTTCCTCTCCCCATTCGTAATCAAATAAGTACTCTTCATTAAAAAGGTCGGAATTGGCCTTAGGGTCATCCATATAAGTATAATAATCACACGAGATATCCGCCACACTTACATGACAGCTTCCTCTGGCATTTTCAAAGAATCCTTCTATTCCGGCGTTCTCCAGCACTTCCTGAATACTTCCCACTGCCTTACGATATAGCCTTTTAACCTTCTCATCATAAGGTTTATCCGGCCAGAGCTTGTCCGTTGCCTCTTCCATTGTCACAATTCCGCCTTTATGATCCAGACATAACGCCAGAAGTTCCTTGGACTTTTTATTGGGAAAACTAAGAACCTTGTCGTCCACAAATATTTCAAAACGCCCAAACATCTGCGCCTTCAGGCGTTTTTCCTGACGTTTTGAAAGTAATTTGGCACGTTCTATAGCATCCTTTATATCCTTTTCATCATATGGCTTCATTATGCAATAATCAGCCTTAATCTTCATTACATCAACTACATACCTGGTATGTCCCGTAACATATATTAATATCATATGCGGGTTCAATTTTTTTAATTCCTGTCCCAGCTCCAGACCGTTCATCAGTGGCATTTCAACATCAAGTAGTGCAAAATCAACCCTGTTTGATTTTGCATATTCCAGTGCCAGCTGAGGATTATCAAATTTCCCCACAACATTAATTTCAGGAATCCCCCGGCATTCCTCTTCAAACTGCTCCATGGACAACAATTCGTCATCTACTACAATTGTATGCATACGTCATTTTCCTTTACTGTCAATTTGATAACCTGCTGTCCGTTTACATCACAATCAATAATATGTATCGTGCGTGGCTCTTTGGTTACGCGCACTTGTTCTTTTACAAGTTTTTCTACAGCTTCCAGCAAGGCTCCCCTTTCTATTTCGTATGTGCCGTCTGTCACATCTGTAACAAATTTAAGATTCGGCATGGCAACCTGTTCCAAACGGATATATGCCAAAACATATACCAGTTCTTCCTCATATGTGGTTTCGGACGCATCCTCTATACTTCCGATTTTACACCGCATATAAAGAGATAAATCATAGACCATGTCACTTGCTTTGACCGCATCCTTTTTTATTATGTATCGTAATACATTCATTATATTAAAAACAAAATGAGGACGCAGTGCCTCTATAAGTTCCCTGTTATCTTCTCTTTGTTTTTCTAATTTATTCTCCACCTATTCTTTGTCCCCTCTTTAACGCTTTACTATTCCAAAATACATAAACTCTGGGTTTTTGTCAATTTTTTTAATAGTTTTTTAATTATTTATTATCGCATTTTATCTCTCACCAACAAAAAATCATATCATACAATATATAAACAACTTTTGTCACGGGAGTTCACATGAAAGCACCTAAAATTTGTATTATCGGCATGGATGAATACTTCAAATATTTGTCCGAATATCTGGAAAAAGAAGGGATGCAGGTCAGCCATCACCCGGAGTGGAACGAGAAGCATATAACAGATTGTGACCTGTTAATCGGGCCTGCGGACTTTTATAATAGTAATAAACTTCTTCCCGAAATAGACAGCGCCTGTGCTACATATCATGTACCCATACTCAACTACCATTCAAGCAGGGAATATGACATTGCTAATGCAGAATTTTGTGCGGAAGGACTGGTTGCGTATATCATTCGCAATACCCCCTTTGCTTTGACAGGCTCCGGCGGACTAATCTTGGGGTTTGACCGTATAGGCTCAGCTCTTTCCAAACGTCTTCATGTGCTTGGATGCCGGGTGGATGTGTACGATCTTTTTCCCGAGGTACCTGACAATCCCACATCTTATGATTTTGTGGTAAACACTCACCCTGAATCAACGCTTCCCGACAGTTTTTGTAATACTCTAAGAGATGACTGTCTTATTTTTAATCTTTCACAAATTCCTGCCGATTGGGTAAACATATCTCCCAAATCCAAAGGCTATATGATAGGTTCACTGGCGATAAATTATCTTAATTAAATGATTTTGAATATTTTTTTCAATATTTCAGATACTATGTTCACAATTTAAATAAATACACGAGGAGATTTGTATGGATACAGAACGTAAAGAAGCAGGCGCAAAGCTTGCTTATGCAGCATTAGACCAGGTTCCCACACCAAAATCTGATGCAAAGGAAATTGTAGGACTTGTAAAATCAAGCGGAAAAATCACCGGCTATCAGCTTTCAAACGGTGAAACCGTGTCAAAAGAACAGGGCGTTGCCATGGCAAAAGCCGGGGATATCCAAGGTGTGGGTGTGGCACACAGAAAGGATTCCGAATACCTTAAATCCTTACCCGACGGTACTGAGGGCAACAATCTTAGCAATCTGCCCTCAATAAGCGGCTAATTATTCTGCAATTAAATTTTCCAGAATAGTTTTGTAATCTTCCTTACTGCGGGCTCCCACAACTCCACCCAGAATATTACCATCAGCATCAACATAAAGGGTTGTGGGAACCCCTGTAATATTTCTGCTTAAGAAATCATAAAGTATTTCATCCGGAACTATATTCATGTATGTCACTCCGGTATCGGTGGCAATCCGTATCGCCTCATCCAGATTCTGCTCCCCATAAACATCAGAAAGCACTCCGACAATTGCACAACCTTCCGGCATATCCTGGTGCAGTTCTTCCAAATCAGGCATTTCATTAATGCATGGTCCGCAAAATGTTCCCCATATATTAACCATGGTAATCTCTGCATCTGCAAAAATGGAAGAATCTACACTTTCTCCAAATATGGTAACCGAATCAAACTCCGGAAATAATACATAGCTCGTTGTTTCTTCTTCAGTGGTGCCTGTTTTCTCCGGCTCCTTTACCGTTGCCTTTTCTTCCCCGGCACATCCTGTAATACAACACATCATACATGCCAGCATAATCGCAGTTATCTTTTTCTTCATATATCTTATTTACCTTTCATCAAATCATAATAAAAAATATATTGCTGTAAAACTCCGGCAAAACCCGGATACTTTTCAAAAGGAAAGCCTTTAGGATAGTGTTCTTCAAGCACCTTAATAATATGCGTATCTATGGGAAAAGCATCCAGCATATGCAAGCCAAACAAACATATGCAGTCAGCCACTTTGCTTCCGATACCCGTAAGCTTCATAAGTTCTCTTTCAGCCTCATCATAGGGCAATCCATAAAGAGCATTAATATCAAACTCCCCATCCGCAATCATCCGGGAAGTTTTCACAAGATATTTACTGCGGTATCCTAAATTACATGCCTTAAACTCTTCCTCCGTAACTGCCGCCAAAGCCTTAGGCGTTGGAAAAGCATAATACTCTTCTCCCTCCGCAGACGCCTTCGCTTCTCCGTATTTTTCGCATATGGTGTCAATGCATTTGCGGATTCTTTTAATATTATTCTGTTGGGAAATTATAAACGTAATTATCATTTCCCACACATCCTGCTTAAGAATACGTATTCCGCTTCCGTATTTTGCTGCATTTACCAAATATGTGTCCTCTACGGATATGGATTCAATATATTTTTTATATTCTCCGTTCAAATCAAAATAATCACACCAGATGGATTCATATTCCTTTTCATCACAATAAAAAGTAACTTCATTTCCCTGCTGTTCTACAATGAGATAGTGTTCCTTTGCAATAACAGAATATTTGCCATCCTTCTCTTCCCTCATACGAAAGCACTGGCCTGAATCGCTAATTTGCTTTAATGAAAAATTATCTGTTTGTATTTTTATCATAACGTACCTCTGGCGAATTTGATTTTCTTAATAATCCATCCCGTCACAACGTTCAGCAGCACAGCAAACAAAACAGTTGCCACCAGGCTTAAAATATAATAAGGGATGGGCTTTACTCCACCCAAAATCTTGTTAAAGAATGACTGCATCACATACAAAACCGCATGATGACACAAATATATACCATACTCAATTTTACTTAAAAAGCTTATTATCGGATTCTCTTTTTTTATCAGCGTGCCCGGCCGCATTATAATGATAAAAATGCAAAGGGCCATCACATTCTTACGAAGCAGCTGTGGGCCCGGCAACTCCACCGTAAATAATATAATTGCTGCTGCAAGTACAATCCCCCATACATACCATGGTATTTTTTCCAACTTTTCCTGAAAATGATAAAGCATCATACCAATCCAGAACATACTGATACCGGTAATTAAATGGGCATCATCCGGAAACGGTCCCCAGTCATACATCATATTCAACACATATAAGCCTAAAATTAACACACTGCCAAAACTTTTACTTTTCCTATACAAAATCTGCAGTAAAGGGAACAACAGGTAAATCCCAAGAATAATGGCGGTATACCATTCTCCTACCAGGGCCCCGTTTCTGATTCCCACAAAATTCAAATAATTGTCCACACCCAGGACGGTAAAAATCATACGCCAGGGTTCAACATCTTCCAGCACAGGATTTTGCAAAATCACCCGGTGTCCCAAAAACACCAGCAGATAGCACAGGTAAAAAGCCGGGAAAATAGCCAGCCACCGTTTTACATAAAAGCTCTTTATCTCCAACTTTTCCCCGTAATTGCGTGCCAGACAGTTACCGGATATAAGAAAAAACAAAGTTGTACCCACGCAGCCCCATTCACCGTTTTTAAAACCAAACAGTAGGCCGTATTGTCCCAGAATAAGCACAAAATGATAATGAAAAACCATAAAGATTGCTATAATCCTTAATATGTTAAGATATTGCTTCTTTTCTCCCATTCCTTTTCTCCTTGCAAACATTATATTACTTTGACAATAAGCATACAGTCTCAACTGTTCGTCGGGCAACCGAATTGTACCTTTAATACACTTTCCTTACTTCTGCTAATGCAAATCAAATATCATGTAGTACATGATT
>CAZGSF010000061.1:0-12137 GCA_964528145.1 uncultured Lachnospiraceae bacterium
TAAAGAGTGTAAGACTAAATTCAGCTTGAAGTGGAATTTACTTTTATATTCAAGGCTTAACATTTTCCCTACATTTTTATATTGTAGTTTTTTCTAAATGAAGTTATAATATAAGTAGGAACAAATGGCTTTTCACAAAGGAGGGATTGATATGAAGAAATATTTAAGGGCCTCTTTAGAAGTTGAAGCAGCAAAATATGAACTCGGCAAAGGCATGGAAGATGGTTTTGAATTATTTTCCAAGGTGGTAACCAACGGTTGGATTGTTTCCGAAGGTCTTGTTAAGGTTACCCGCCCGGATGGCAATGTGGTTTGTCCTTTTATCCAGAATCGCCGTGGTGTTATCTTTATTCGTGAGAATGATTATATCATCTATGACGGTGGTGGCGAGCGCCATGTGTGCGGACAGGACAAATTTCCGCTTCGTTATCAGCCTTTAGATTGATTAAGATTAATCTGACCGGGAGATAATTAATTAGTCAGAAAGGATTTTTTAAAATGGAGATGTTAATTTTAGGCGGCGGTTTGCTGATAATTATCGTCGCTGTGATTGTTGCGGTCGTTTCTTCGGTAGTTTCCGCAGCGGCAGCAAGTGAAGATATTGAAGATTAATGAGCATAAGAAAAAAAATTAAGGGGTGCTTTGAAAGCCCCCTTAATTTTTTCCCTCATTTTCAATCCGGGCAGCCAAATCCTCCAGATACATCCATCGGTCCATTTTTTCATTCAGCTGCTCTTCTGCAATTTCTTTTTCCTTTGTTAGTTCATTCAATTTAACAAAATCCCTTGCAGACGCCATAATCTGTTCTTCAATTCCGGCTATCTTTTCTTCCAATTTTGCAATATCGGATTCAATGGTCTCGTAATCCTTCTGCTCCTGATATGTGAATTTCAACTTGGGTACACGACCTTTTTTCTGTGCAAGGCTCTCTGTCTTTTCAACGCCGGTGAGAATCTTTTTTTCCGTTTGAGGTAATGCATCCTCCTGTTCCATCTCTTTTCTTATAACATAATCAGAATATCCGCCCTCGTATTGCTTCAGTTTTCCGTTTCCTTCAAAAGCAAAAATCCTCTGTACCACACGATCCAAAAAGTAACGGTCATGGCTCACCGTAATTACAATTCCCGAAAATGTATCAAGATAATCCTCTAATACCTGCAATGTCTTAATATCCAAATCATTTGTAGGCTCGTGTGTAAAATTTCTCAACTGCGCAAAAAGCCTTGTTTTACAAGACTTTCAACACAAAACACATTTTTAACCATTCTTTCGTTTCAATTTTGCATTTTCTTGTTGAAGGCTTTCGTTCTCCCTAATCAACTCTTTTATTTTCTTCTCATAAAAATCAACTTGACGTTCCAAACTCATCCTTTTTACCTCATCCTTAATCGCAACAAAATTTTTCTCTCTTTGCTGTTCCGTTGAGGCATCCAATATACATCTTACATCTTCATTTTTATAAAAGAACGCTTTTGACAAACCGGTATTTCTCGATAGTTCTGAAACAGAAATCTTTTTCCCTTCCGTTTCCATCTTTTTTATTTCCGTTATTGCCAGTTCAACTTTTTTCCTGTTTTCCTCTTGATTACATTCCTTCATTTTATCATGTTTTGCCATGGGTAATACCCCTCCCAAAACACTGTCCATCTTTTGAAAGAATAACTCAGACGCCTTTATTACCTCTTCATCAATAATACCTAAATTCTTTTTGACTGTTTCATCAGAGGTATATCCCATATATTCTCGAATGGATTGAATGGATACACCTGCTCTATAAAGCCACTTACAAAACTCTATTTGATATCCATTTCCCTTAAAAACATATTCGTTATCCAGAATTCCCCGCTGTGAACATTGCCTCATTATCGCATTCCGAAAAGACTGATATGTATACATTTTCCCCTTGTCGTCATAAAAAAGATAACTATCTATAGGAATATGCTGCATCGTAGCAAACTTCAAAACCATTAAATGTAATCCTTCCGGAATTGGAATGCTCCTATTTGTTTCCGGAATTCTCAACCAACTCTCCTCATTTCCCACATAAAAATGAGAATCTTTCAACTGAAACAATTTCCCCTTATCTATTCCTGTATATAATAAAATGCAACTCATAACACAAAGAGGTTTGGGAAAGTCATAAACATATTCAGAAAAAGACTCCAGTTGTTCTTCTAAGCTTGGGTACCTTTTAACTATTGGATATACTTTTTTCTCAAATAGCTCAACACGTATCGGAAAAGAATCCACAATCTGAACGCGTTGTAAATACACCAAGAAATCTGTAACTGCTTTTATTTTATTGTTATAACTCTGCGGACTTATTCCCTCTAAAAGAAGTGTCGAAAAATACCTGTTTACAGTTTCTTGATTAATATCTGAAATCACCCTTGACTGTTCTTCCAAATATCTTAGAAACGCTTTTGCATGACAACAAAAAATCTTTATTGTTCCGATATTTAGTGACGTCAACGTTAATAAATATTTGATATATTTTTGTATAGCCTCTCGGTTTTCAATATTTATCACATCAAGAAAGTTAAAACTCTTAATATTATTCCCCTGACTTTGTCTGCTTGGTTCGATATTCAGCTTATCTACATACCATACATTTGCAGACCAATCAATTTCTTTATTCTCCATAAAAAGCGTTTCTCTACAAAATGCAATAAAGCGTTTAGGACTTCCACAACGTTTTCCCATACCAGCCTTCAAAAAAGTCGCATACTCTTCCTCCTGTGACGATTCCATTTTTAACAGTTCCTGCAATCCACTTTCTTCCGCATATTGCAGTAAATACTTTAAAGGCAACAAATAGTTATTCCGACGTTTTTCTCTATCATTAATCGTTTTTACAATAAATGTTAACAGTCTTTCAATCTGTAACTTTACTGTCTCGCTAACATTTTTAGTAAAATTCCAATATAAAATTTCTGATGTTTTTACTTCTTGGAATAATTGAGAAAACTTACCGGCGTAGTATTCCGGTAAGTATATCACTTCGTTTAATGGTTTCTTTTGTTTCATGATTGTTTTACGCTCTTCTGCTTCGTTTGTGAACATTCAAGTCATATCAAAATTTCCTTTTTCGGAACAACTTATCCACCTGTCTCCCCAAAAGTTTCATACATATACATCTTAAATATCATATAAAATTGTACCCTTTATCTTGTAAATCTTTTTCAAATAAATCGACTATTTTTTTAACGGTGTGAGTTTCTGTATTTAAGTACAACCGTAAATCATCTAAGGGACATATTTTATCGCACGCCTTAAAGTCATAATCTATATATTCATAATAATTTTCTCCTGCATTTGTTATCTCTACTTTATAAACACTGTAAACTAGCCCCAAATCTTTTACAATGTCTAAATCATTATGTAAATATCCCCCCCAAGTTAACGAAAAAGCTAACTCAAAAAGGTCCTCTCCAAAATACTCCTCTTTAATTTGATCAAAAGTTTTCAAATTCCCAGTATATTTCATATCGCCAAAATATAGCGTTGTATGGTCTCTATTTTCTATCACTATGTAAAAATTTGGCGCCCATTCAATTATATTATTGCTTGATACCATCAAGTAAATTGTATACAAAATATGCATTGGATTATAAATATATATTTTCCCTTTAAATGGTTCTCTGTCCATCTTATCGATTAAGGATTCGAAAATATCTATTGTTGGTATTTTCCACTGTTTATTATCTTGTAAGCAATATCCTATTTCTTTTTTTATCTTCGAAATGGCTGTTCTATTTTTTGAGTCAAATTCTTTAAAATAAATTTGACGCGTACGCCCTTGAGCACCCAATAACTCATCTAAGATTATTTCATCATCTAAGAATTCATTATCAAATATTTTCCCTCTAATTATTTTCTGTACCGCCCAATTTTGATTATAAACATAATCATCTAACTTTGCCGCATACCCTATTTGAGCTGTATCACAAGTTGGAATTGGTTCTACAATATCTATAGCGTAATCATGGAGAGTATTTATTCTATCTTCATCTACATAGTCTTCTATTATTTCCAAAACTTCTTCATATTTATCATCATCTTTCCTTATGATATCCCAATACTTATCCTCTGTTTGTAATTGCACTGCCGAATATATTATAAAATCATAACTGGGATATCTGTCCCTCACCCATGAAATCATCTCTTCACTATACTCTGGACTAATCCTAGAATACTGTCTTTCTATTGCCTGCAATTCCTTTTCTCTATGCCCCTCCGGTGCTTCAAGTATCACAAGAATATAATCATCTACTTTTTTGTATTCAAATGCCGCTAAATGTTCCTTTATACCTTGTTGCAGTTTTGTTTGTGATGTATATGCACGTAACATGTGATGTTCACAGAAAATACGTTCATCATTGTAAACAATAGGTATTACTTCTCTAACTGATAAAATTGTACCTCTTTCATTTATTTCAATACTATATCCCTGAATGTTTATGCTACTATTTTTGCAAAGTGATGAAAAAGGAATAAGCAATTCTTTCCATTCTGTAGATATTATTAATAAACGTATTTCTTCATCTTTTAAACCTTTGTTGCTCTTAACCCCCTCTAAATACTTAAATATTTCATGCAATGCCTCTCTCGATGTAACATTACTCTTCTTAACCTCAATAACAACCAGATGTCCTGCTTTATCCTTTGCTAAAATGTCAATAAATCCCTTTGTTCCTCTGCAATTTGGAATATAATGCTCTTTATCTATTAATACCATATCCGTTTCAATTAACTTCAAATTACTTGCAATTATATCTCGGATTTCCGATTCTGTATAATTTTTACTCATAATATATACCTCACCCCAATCCTCTAATTTTCTTTTACCTTCCGAAAATCACTCCAAGCCGAATCGATTCATTTCAATATTCCCTTTAATTCTTTAATACTCTTTTTAACCGCCCTGGATATAATATCTCGGACTTTTACTATTGTTATTATTTTATTTTTAAATTAAAACCATTCTTTAATTTTTATCGCATTGTTCCGTGTTTTGAACCGAACATTTTAATGAACTGTAGCAATTTCTAATTATTTTTCTCACTTTATATCAGAAATGAATTGCTCTAATAAATACATCCACATTTGCTCATCCACTGTCAATCCAAAAATTTTTAAAATTTTATCCCTGAATTCAATCATACTTGCTTTGCAATTAGCATCTCCATTTAGAACCGCACCCATTTTTCTTGTATCTACAGCACATTCATGATATTTAGGATTTCCAAAAGCAAAATCGGGCGTATACATGTTTGTATAATCTGATTGCGTAACCCATGCTGCTCCCATTTCATTCAGACAAGCCGGACTCTCTAAATATTCATTTGACCACAAAATTATTACAAATACATCTTGATTGATATTCTTTCTTAGATAATCATATATATTTTCATTAAGCGGTATTTTATGTAATGGATGAGACGTATATATCAACTGATTATTTTTTACTCCCAACCCAACTATAAGTTTTTCCAACGCATCACCATATTTTTTATCAGAAGAACGATGACTAAGAAAAATTTTAGGGATTTTTACATTATTTTCCTCCTCGCCTTTCCTAATAACTTCACTAAAATCATAATTATCCAAATCTGCTTTAATTTCTTCTAATAACTTCTTATTTCTTTCATGCTCATCTCCATTATATACATATCGATTTGAATGTATATTGCTTATATTGTTACGATACCAAATACACACTTCGTTTAAATAATATAAAACATTTTCAACTTCATCCATCTCTAACCCTTGTTTTAGACCTTTAATATAATTTCCAATATTTCCATCGGATGAATACTGTTCTATCACATCTTTAATTCCGTTAATCTCAAGTTTTAATTTTTTATAAGAATCCATTCACAACCTCCATAAATAAACTTTACTTTTGTTTATCAGAATAAACGTCCAATTTTTGCCCAGGGAGCACCTCATCTTGTGAGCAAACCCTACTTTCCTTCTCTTTTTCACAATAATGATGAACATTCCTTGACTTATTCTCAAGTTTGAGTTCTACCTCCCCATACCTACAAAAATAAGCATAATACACCGCTCTGTACCTGCCATAGCGAAAGATTAGATTTGTTTTTGACACAAAAATCCAGTTTTGCCTATATAAGTTTTGTGTTCCTCCCTTTTCCTACTGTCCAACCATCCCGCTGATAGCTTCTAGGATATTGTACCATAGATTATTTATTTCGGAAATTGCTTTCCTTTAAAGATAGGTAGACGAAAACCTCCAAATCTTTGGAGGACTTGGAGGGTTGATTCCGACCATTTATTTCATATAGTAATTTCAGCTATCTGTCCAATTGATTAATCTAATTTCAACTTATAACTTCACATTACATTATTTCAATAATTTCACCATGTGGAAAACTTAACTGCATCCACTCTTGTTTGGTAATGGTCTTATTCAATATGACAAAATATAGCATTTTTAACATTTGATTATGCGAACAAATCATAATATTTCCATCATTTGCATTATTACACCTATTCCAAAACTGCCTTGCCCTTCCATAAAACTCATTATATGATTCGCCTTCTGGAGGTGTTGCAAAAACATCAAACCTATTTTTTTCGAACAACTCTGGATATTGTTTTTGCATTTCTATACGTGAATGCCCTTCCAATAGCCCTAGATTTCTTTCAAGCAATTGCTCTGAAAAAAATGTTTTATTGTGTCCCCCAATCCATTCAACCGTTTGTCTACAACGCAATGCTGTGGAACAATAAATAATATCAAACGGGAAGCATTTTTCTATACAGTGTCCTGCACAAATTGGTTCTTCCAGGCTTTGACCATTTATAATACCGTTTACATTATTATTTGTTTCAAAATGTCTCAAAAAAAATATGTGCTTAATCACTTTTTCTCCTTTTTTATCGTATTTTGAGAATATTCATAACAAGGTACCAATTCTTTTGTAATTGTTCCTTGTATCACATTTTTTCCAATGGCTAAAAATTCGTATCCATTATTAAAACTTCTGACTGTTTTTTCAGCCAACTCTATATGATGTTGTGATGAAATTTCTATAGGCACGCTTCTTTGTTTTAACTCCAATATCAGTTGTTTTTTCTCAAATCTTATATTCTGTATACCTTCAATTTTTTGTCCCCAGCCATGTGGTACTACGCATACATTACCTTTATTCCCTCCCAGATTAACTTGCCAATTATCCTCACCTATTTTAAAAATGTATATGTTCTTACCTGTTTCTGAAAATATAGGTACCTCAGTTCCTACTGGTTCTACAAAAGTACCCAAGGCAATTGAATTTTCAGTAGGCATATAATAATGATGTTTCATTATTGTTTTGGATTCCGAAATTACTTTACCATTATTAATTTTCTTTGCCAGCCATCTATGTATTTCTTCATTATAATTTTTAAAATTTTGTGCCATACGAATGAAATGTCTTGCCTCCGCATCTTTTAAATAGCGAAAATATCTCCCACCTTTACCCTCTATACTTTTTATTTCATTTGCATACCAATTTCCTTCAACAGGGTATAATCCCATATACGATTTCTTTAACTCATTAGCTGATGAATGCAAAACTAAATAATATTCCTGAGTTTCTTTGTCTTTGGCAATAATTAAAAAATGATTTCCACTTGTAAAACTAAAAGAATATCCTTTATCTGTCGCATCATCAAAGCATTTTTCTATAAATTTTTGTGTTGTCTCACCATCTTTTAATATTTCTTCGTTAAAACTATCTAACTTAAAAACACTGCTTGTACATACATTTACCGTTGCATCAATAGGTACTATGTCTATTCCACATTGCCATGTAACAAGCATACCTGTTGCAAATCCTCCCGCTAACCTCTGTATATTATTAGGAAAACCTAAATCTAATGAAGGAAAAATACGACAATAGCTTTCCTTACAATGATCATGCTTTCTAATTGCCTCATCAAATAATTTTTGTGTTTCCCACAAATATGGCAATAGCACTTTTTGCGATTCATCATTTAACAACATTTCAGCATTGAATAAATCACTATGGTGGTAAATCGATTTATTGCCAGTTAAATTACCTATTAACTCAACATCTGCACTCCATGTATTGCAAACATGACTAAATATTTGTTTTTCATATAACTTATGCAAATATATATATTTATAGTTTATACTTTTTAATCTCCAATGCATATGCTTACTCTTAGCAGATAATTTATCCAGTAAAGAATAATCAACATCTACCGCAGGATATATGGTGGTGCTATTTTTCATAATTGTATGTAAATATTCCTTGTGTGCTAAATACTCAGAATCACTAACCTTATGAGAAATATAGTAATTTGCCAAATATAATCCATATGCACCTTTATATTTACGTTCTCGATTCCACAATTTATTACTGCGGAATGCCATAAATTCTTCCGTAATGACAGCATGATCAATTTGTAGCAAAGGCAGAAAATATATATGTAATTTAACCTTATTCCTCTCACACAAATCATAAAATCTTTCCTGCAAAGTTTCAACTGTTCCACTTATATCTCGTATCGGATCCCCACAATTAACATGTAAATCAAAAATAATAGGATCTGTAAGCAAAACTGATATTTCTGACAATTGCCCATTTTCGATACTCTCTTTTAAAGACCGAACAATTGTATGAGCGTCATCCACGCTAAATGCATCTTTTAGTGAAAGACCTGCGATAATCAGATGTCCATATGCTGTACTAACTAACTTCCGGCGTATATCCCAAAACTTTTCACTTTCAACATTTAATATTTGCTTATCATCAAATACACGTTTTTTTTCAAAGCTATTATTCAAATAAGATAACATCTCCGAATATTGTGTTTTAGGTACATGAGTAAGAAATTTTGTTATTTCTGATTGAAAAAAAGCATACATAAATAACCACCAAAAAAAATCTGCATACCTCCCCATAGCACATAAATTTTGTAATGTTTTCTGAAACACATCTATATCATATTGAAAATCACTATGATTTTTATAATTTGACCCATTACCTTTCTTTATATTACTTATACTTTTCTCTAAAAAATTGCAAACCTGTGGTAAACATTCTATCGAAAAATTTTCCACTATAATTTGCCTATCAAACCATTGCTCAAACTTTTCCCTGTTTCCTTTCAAAAAAATATCATAATTTACTCCACATAACTCTTCTGAAAGTTCTTTTCGGGTAGCTTTCACACCTGTATGTCCACTCTCCCCATTAACTAAATTACTTAATTCTCTTTGATCTCCCTCCAAACGTAAAAGTATTCTTTCTCCTTTACCTGTTTTCCAATACTCATCAGAAATTATTAATTCTAAACAACTTTTATTTTTATTATCCGTCAAAGATAAAAATGTCGCATTCTGGCTTCTAAAAATCTTTTCATGATTTTTCTTTATTATGCCAAGCAATTCTTTTATTCCTATCATCCGTTTATCTAGTTTATTCGCCATACTTTCCTCTCCATTAATATAATATTTCTTGACATTCTTCCCTGCCTCTAATATGATTATAACAATATTTTGATTTTTATGAACGGGTATTTTTCATTGTACTCGGATTTTTTTTTCTAAAAAACACCCGAATCTATTTATATAATTATAACAATGTTCTAAAATATCCACCTCTTTCAAACAAGGCAAGAATTCATTACAATACATCTACTCGTATAATTTGTTGTCTTCGTGTCCTCAAAACGACGCATGTACAAACATTAATTTTTCACTTATCATTTTATTATCAGATAAAACCTGAAATAATTTGAAAGGAAGTGTCAGCATGTTAACGTTACCACAAAACATTACTAGTATCTTAATTTCTGTTCTTGGTACAATAGTAGCAATTTTACTATTAACCGGATTAATTATCTGGGGTATCAAAGAATTAATTACCAAAAAACCTATAGTGATAAAGGCATTTCTGATTGTTCTTTTCATCTGTATGGTTTTAAGTTTCATCCCTGGTTTCTTTTAACATAACCACTTTTAAAGCAGAGAAATAAACACTTTCTCTGCTTTAAACACTTTACCCTTCCTTACTTATTTTACTACATTTCCATTTTACCACATTTTCATCTCAGTAAATACAAAAAGTTTGTGTTAAGATACTTTAAACTTGTAATCACATTCTTTTCATGTTAAACTAAATAGCAATTAAGGAATTAAAGAAGGAGGCAGAACACTATGCCAATGAGTTATAAAAAGCTATGGAAGCTTCTCATCGATAAAGATCTCAAAAAAAAAGATTTACGTGACTTAGCTTGTATTAGCCAAACATCTATGGCCAAATTATCCCATAACGAAAATGTTACTACTGATATCCTAGTTCGCATTTGCGAAGCGTTGAAATGTGATATCGGTGACATTGCTGAAATATATTGTACCGAGCAAGCTGAACAAGAAAATAGTAATTCTAAGGAGTAACCATGAATTTTAAAGAAGCAGAAAGCAGCCAAAAACTGAGTGGCAGTTATTATACTCCCTACTGGCTCGCTGAATACATAATGCATTGGGTTCTGAATGAAGGAGCAAACAATATTCTTGAACCCAGCTGCGGTGATGGAGTCTTTTTTGATGCATTACCCCACAAAGAGAATAATCTTTCCGTTACAGGATTAGATATTAACAATATGGCCACCACTATTTGCATAAATAAATTAAGTAAGTTGTCGATACAATCTACAATTTCCACTCAAGATTTTCTACAGTGGTCAATAAACAATTTAATATCCGACTCCCCTAAAACGTTTGATGCCGTTGTTGGAAACCCCCCCTTTATTCGCTATCAATATTGGGACAAAGAAATGCAAGAACGTGCCCAGCAACTATTTAAATTAATGGGTATGAAATTTAGCAAACACACCAATGCTTGGATACCCTTTGTGATTTCTTCAATCAAATTTCTCAATGCCGGTGGACATTTAGGAATGATACTTCCTTCTGAGCTTCTTCATGTTCTTTATGCCAAAGGATTAAGAGATTATTTATTGCAAGAATGCTCTCGCATTCTCATTATTGATCCCGAAGATCTTTGGTTTGAAGACACATTACAAGGTGTCATTGTATTAATGGCAGAGAAAAAAATTAATGCTAATCAAAAAACAGATGGAATTGCAATTATTCATACCAGGGGACAATCTTTTACCAAAGAAAACCCTTCTACTTTATTCGCTAATGCAGATTATGTCGATGGTGATTTCTTAAAGGATAAGTGGACATATGCCTTATTAACAGCTACTGAAAGACATGTATATAAATCCATTTGTTCTCTCCCTAGTGTATATAATTTTTCGGAGCTTGCCACTGCTGACGTTGGTATTGTCACTGGCGCTAACAAGTTTTTTTTAGTATCCAATGATGTTGTAACAAAATATAATTTACAAACTGTTGCACACCCTATGTTTGGCAGAAGCGAACATTGTCCTGGCATCATATATAACAAAACACAACATGATGAAAATGCAGAAAGAGGATTACCTACCAATTTCTTATATTTCTGTAACAAAGACGATGAATTGACATATAAAGAGTACCTTCAGCTTGGTGAATCAGAAGGTTTACCTACACGCTATAAATGTAGGATTCGCACTCCTTGGTACAAAGTTCCTTCCGTATCTGCTAGCCCAGTTAGTATGTTAAAAAGAAGCAATGGTATGCCTCGTTTAATTCTCAATGAATTAAATGCATATACCACAGATACCGCATACCGTATTGTCCCTACTGATGGTACTGATGCTAATTCTTTAGTAATATGCTTTTTAAATACACTCACAGCATTAAGTGCCGAACTTGAAGGCCGGCATTATGGTGGTGGAGTTTTAGAACTCGTTCCCTCCGAAATTGACCGTTTAAAAGTCCCTTATTTTACTATTCAAGATAGGAATATATACGAATTAAATAATTTCGTAAAGCACCATTCGGTAAATGAAATCCTTCAACAACAAGATTCTTTTATTTTCTCCGCTCTTGGAGTAAATGAAGATGATGTAAAAACACTTCAAAATGCCCTAGTTCGTATAAAAGAACGCCGCCAACGAATAACAGAGTCCGAGAATTGATTTTCTCGGACTCTCAGACTGTAGACAAAGTCCCGAGTTTTTACTCGGGATTTTTCTATGAAAAGAGC
>CAZGSF010000062.1:0-12077 GCA_964528145.1 uncultured Lachnospiraceae bacterium
CGTATGAGGAGCTTGAGAGCTTATTGCCGTACTTATCATAGGTCATGTACTCATCGGGACCGATGCTTGCCGCTATCCTTGTGACATCATTGGTCTTTGAGTATGTATATGACATGGAAGCACCGGAAGGGGTAGTCTGCTTGTCCATGCGGCCATATGTATCGTATTCATAACTTGTGCTCTTCTGGCTTGTGTAGCTGGAAATAAGCTTTCCTGATGCGTTATACTTCTTTGTCTGGACATCGTTTCTTGTAAGCTGGAGGCCGTCTATGTAGAGGTCGCCGATGTTGTCATAGAACTGTAAGGTGATGCTTGTGCTCTTCCAGTTTGCCGCAGGGATAATCATGCAGAAGTATTTCCAGCCCTCGGAGTAGGCATTAATGGGGCCTGATACCTTAAGCTCCGTTACTGCTTCTTCTGTTTCTTCCTTGTGGTAGGCGTATGCCTTGAAGCTTCTTCCGCTTCTAACAGGCGTGGTGTCACTCTTTACCCAGCCGCTTAATACATAGCTGTTCTTTGCACTTCCAAGGTTTATATTAACCCTTAAGTACTTATCTTTTCCCGGTTCTCCGGTGATATGGTAGCAGTAGTCCCCGTCCACACCGCCGCTTATTCTTTCATCCTTTACTTTGGCGGAACTGTCGGCGTTTTTCCATTTATAGGGAAGAGTAGTTTCCGTAAGTTCGAAGCTTCCGTCCTCGAGCATGTTGTAGTCGTTTGCAACCGCTCCTGCTTCAAGCTGTACGCAATCAAAGGCTACATTTCCTGCTCCCTTAGTATCTCCGCAATCATTTTCAAGATACACGGTTACGGTCTGGTCATTGGTAATTGTAAATGTTACTTCCAGTCTCTGCCATCCGTTATCGAATTCCACAGCTGTTGCTTCGGTAATCTTGTTACTGTAATACGATTTTCCTGATGCATCTGTCGCTTTTAAGTAGGCCGCAGTGTTTTTAATAGAAGCTGTCTTACAATAAGCGGATAAAGTATATGTGCCTGCTGTAAGCTTAACCTCCTGTTTGAAACCTGCTACACCATTTTTTCTTTTTGCCATATTGGCATATGCGCTGTGTCCACCCAGGTAATACCTTGCAGTACTATAGTCATTAAGTGCGCCTGACTCTGGCTTTTCATCTCTATTTTTATAAAGGGTCCAGCTGGTGTCGTCATATTCAAAGCTGTGGTTTTTAAGTAGGTTATTGGTGTGCATTCCAACAACTGCAGTGTCTTTTATCTTGTTTTTCTTACCTGTGTCATCGCTTGATTCCGCCTGGTAGGTGCAGGCTGTGGCACCAAGTATCTTGTTTTCATTTACTGCTTTTGAGTAGATACATACGGCTCTTCCCTGTTCGTCGAATACATGGACGTTTATGATGTCATCATCAGTTTCATATACATCATCCACTCCGCTGAAGCGGAATTCATTTGTATTGTCCGTGTTGTATTTTATGCCATAGGTCTGGCCCGGTGTGCCGGTATGAGACTCTGACACCTTTATGATTCGTCCGTCAGCTTCGCTGTAGGTATAGTCCACACGGTAGCCGTCGTGGTCCTGTTGGGAGGTCATCTGATGGCCATCTGCATATGTATAGTAAGCGTTTTTACCGCTTGCAAAGGTTATAGTTTTAAGATTTCCGTTCTTATCATAACGATAGGAATTTCTCGCAAGTCCCTCATATGTGGGGTCTGATATGGAGCTTATGGTCCCATTACTGTTATAGACAAATACTGCTTTGTTGCCAACAGCATCGGATATATATTTTATTCGCTTTGTACTATTCGGAGTGTAGGGTTCTGCCAGCGTCTTTGCCTTTTTAAGGGCTGTAAGAATGTTATCGGCTTTTGTCTTGGCGTTTGCCTTTGTAATACTACCCGTGGTATCTGTAAGGGTTGCCATCTGTACGGCCGCGGTGTTCACCTGCATTGCGGTTTTATAGTCCGAGGTGGCATATACGTCTTTCTTAAGGGTATTTATGGCACTTAATGCCGCATCCCTTGCCTCAGTATATTCAGTGCTGTCAACCGCCACACCTGATTTGTAGCATATATCACGGAAAACCTGAGCTGCAGCTATTCCCTCATCAAAAGTTGTGAGGCTTACGGGATTTCCATAATTCTCATAAGTAATAGTAACTGCATTCTTTTCCTTTGTGTCACTATTCTTCCCATTCTCGTACCGGTTTGAATCGGTAATCATGGCAAGACGACCGAAGGTATCGAAGTATTTTACCACCGATGAACTTTTGTCTATAAGCTTTAAGGGGTATTTTGTCTTAAGATCTGCATCGCTTACGGGCACGATATAAAGTCCTAATCCGTCTTCATCCTTTGCCGGCGGAATACTTGCCGTTGTTTCGACTGTTTTGGATGCTCCGTTCAAAAGGTATGTTACTTTTGCCTTCTTAAAATAATGATCCGTTCCGTCCTCATCCGTATACACATAGGGATAGGTGTCTATGTCTACGGTATCCAGGGGAATTTTGATAGTCTGGTCATAGTTAAGGCGCCAGCCGTTTCCATCTTCCGTGTCATTGGAATTATATATGTGGCTTATGCTTAAGGGGAAGCGGTTTCCTGCCGTTACTACACCAGTATTTACAACGGTAAGGACTCCCGTATAGTCATTTACGTAGCCTGCACCTGCGCTTCCCGCACCGGTCCCGTGGGTTCCCCAATAGGGCTCAAGCCCCACCATGGTGCGGTAAGTTATCTTAAGGTATGGCGCTGTGGCACTGTTTCTTAAGCGGATGGCTTCACGTTTTACCGTTGTTTCATCATAGGCAGTAAATGCTATTCCATAGTTTTTCTTTTCCCCACTCATCCACTTGCGAACTGCCTTGGTTATGTCAAAGTAGCTTCCGTTAATCGAATAATCAAGCAAACTTCCAAGTTTTGGTTGAGTAAACCAATTAAGTTTAAATAGACCAAACCCTGATTCTTCACTTTTATTATACCAGTACCGTTCTACCATATGAGCCTGAATATAATGTTTATTTGTACTATTCTCTGTTCCGTTAAGGTAGAGAAGGGCTTCTGTTACGACACTTTGCTTCTCTATTTCAGGAAGTTCAAACTTCACAAAACTTCTATATGTTTCATACCCATCATCCCCCACATATAGGGTGTCATATGTTCCGCCCCAAGAAGATATACACCCCCAATCAATCAGGTTCTTTGCCCTTGCCTGTTTAAGTACGGGGTCCACGGTTACAGGGTATGAGGCTTTAGACAACCATTCCTCATCAAGGATGATTTTGATGCAGATGCCGTCTGCTGTGGTTGTTTCAGGTTCCTCTGTGGCAGGAAGTTCCTCATCAGAATCTTCCATGGCTTCCATTGTATCATCAGGGGTTGTATTTTCAGGTACAAAATCTGCGCCTGATACGGTATCGTAACCCCATGCGGTATCGTTGCCTGATACACTGTCACTACCTGATACGGTAATACTTTCTGATACATGGACATTTTCATTTGCTGATACCGGGGTTAATGCATTGCCGGATACTGTTTCATTTCCTGATACTGTATCCTGTGAAGGCTCAGCTTCTGTTATGTCAGTGGCTGCCTCTTCTTCCGCAGGTTTTTCCTCCGCAGTCTCTTCAACTGTTTCAGGCTCACTGACAGACTCAGACTCTCCTTCAAGTTCTTCCTCCATACCGGTAAGTTCATATCTTGCCTCATAGGACACTTCACCCTTACTGTCTATCATGAAGGGCGCAGGGAAGTAATACATTATCTCGTCGGTTGTTTCATCAAAAAACTCAACCTCATTGTTACTGTTAAGGCGGGCTTTAAGGCCTTCTGTCTGCACGTTAAATATATATTCGTTACCACTCTCTCTTGTGGTAAGTATGATGTTTTCCTTGATTCCGTCCCCTGTAGGCTCATACTCCACGCTTACGCCGTTACTGTAGCCGTCAAAGGTAACTGATGACTGCTTTGCCCTGTAGATTTCCTCATCCTCATAGATAGGGGAATCCTGTGTTTTATCGGTAAGGGTGGCTTCAAGCTCAGGCTTATGGATTGCTTTTCTTCCTTTACCTGACTTTTTACCATGCTTATCCTTTTTGTTATCCTCATTCTTTTTATCTTTTTTGTCCTTTTTGTTCTTTTTTCCGGATTTTTCTTCCGTCGGACGACCGTCTTTATCAGATTCCTCATCTGCTGTAAGGACTTCTTCATCTTCTGTTCCCGTTGAATCGTCTGCAGGGATTTCATCTGCCCCGTAAAGCTCTACCATCTGCCAGGATATCTGATATTCGTCCTCTTTAAAGATTACCTCACCGCTGCTTTCGCTGTTATCGGTAATTAAGACTTCAAAGCTGTTGCTTCCGTTTGTATACCCTTCCTCTGTTTTTGTAAGGGTGTTGTCTATTTCTATAAGGTTTCCGTCTTCTTCATAGTGAATCTGCTGTGGGTATACCACCATGGTGCGGCTGTTGTCACTAAGAAGGTATTCCTTGGAGAATTCACTCCTGTTTTCTTCTATTTCATGAAGTATTACGGCAGGCTCCCCTTCCTCCTGCAATTCTTCCGTGTCCGAATCCGTTTCCACCGCATCTACGGTTTCCGTCTCCTGTGTCTGTTCCGTCTGTGCATTTCCTGCTTTCTGCGGCAGCGCATAGACTGTCTGCATGTTGTTTTGCATCAGTATGGACAGAATCATTATGAAGCTTATGATTCTTGTGATGCCCATTCTTAGTTTGTGTTTCATTTTTTTCCTCCTTTTTCATTGGTAAAGACATAACACCTAAGCTTTACCGCTACGATTCCTATATCCCTGTGACAAAAAAGGCTACATAAACCAATATCAGGTTTATGCAGCCGAACTATCATAATAGAGATTATCTCATCGTAGACTCCAAGCTTTGCGTCCTTACGTTTCCGTAAGTTTGCCCCCTTTACTTTGCAAAAAAGGAATATCATAAAGCGTCCTCCTTGGTCAACCCAATTTCGCTAAGTGCATAGTATTTTTGGCTAAGTGTAGTCTAACTTTACCTTATGTAAACCAAATCTGTCTTATCCGGCTATTTCCCAAATGTGCATTTGTCATTGAAAAAACTAACAATTTTTATTATAATTAAATGGTAATGGCTAACCTTTTGCACAAAATACAAAAGAGAGAATAATATTATGAATAATAGCAAATATCGTTGGAATTTAAACAAACAATTTCTCGCTTTAACAGTCCTCCCCGTAATCGGCCTGGGGCTTATTATTATGTCAGTCGCTTCCTCCCGTTTTAGTCAGACTTTACTGGAACATGTACATGAAGAATTGAAAAATGTTTCTTCTGCCGTTCTTGTTCATTTTGACCTTGCATATCCGGGAGATTATACATTACAAAAGAATGTATCAGAAGATGGGCTGGTAAGTTATGATTTGCTTAAGGGCGATGCCGTAATAACCAAAGAATACGAATACATTGATTACATCAAAGAAACTACAGGTATTGATATCACTATCTTCTATAGCGATACACGAATACTTACTACTCTGTTTAGCTCAAGCGGAAACCGACATATCGGAAGCGCTGCCCATCCCACCATACTTGATGATGTATTATATTCGGGGGAATCCCATTTTTACAAACGTATCCTTGTTAATTCCATTCCCTATTTTGCCCACTATGAACCAATTTTCAATTCAAACGGCGAAACTGTAGGAATGATTTTTGCAGGCAAACCCAGTGAATTTGTCGAAGGCGTGATATCAGAAGCTGTACTTCCAATATTTTTTGTTTCAATAATTGCCTGTGTATGTGTGGGACTGCTCAGTTTAAGTACCAGCCGCAAAATAGTTTTTTCAATCAAAAGAATCAATACCTTTTTATCTCAAATAGCGCAAGGCGACTTAAACACAAACATAGACTCCCGTGTACTAATGCGAATGGATGAACTTGGGGATATCGGACGCGCATCTGTTAACATGCAGCGCTCCCTTCGTACTTTAATCGAATGCGATGCCCTTACAGGCCTTAGCAACCGACGCTATGCGGACAAGCGGTTACAACAGCTTATTTCATCCAACCACATCGATTCCGGAAGTTTTACTATAGCCCTTGGTGATATTGATTACTTCAAAAAAGTTAACGACACCTATGGTCATTCCGCAGGAGATGTAATTTTAAAAGGTGTTGCGGAATTAATCCAGAAACATATGAGAGGTGTGGGTTATGCCGCACGTTGGGGCGGTGAAGAATTTCTTTTTGTTTTCGAAAAGACTTCCTATAAAGAGTCTGTTAAGAGACTGTCAACATTTTTGGAAGAACTCAGAAACACTTCTTTTACCTATAAAGATATCGAAATCAAAGTTACTATGACAATCGGTGTTGCAGTGTGTCATCCTACTGATAAACTAAATATTTTAGTGAAATATGCAGATGATAAACTATATAAAGGCAAATCCGAAGGCAGAAACCAAATCGTAACTTGACGACATGAGGTTTTAGGCGTAAGATATGCGTTAATGACAACGCAACTGTCTTGTCATATATTATAACTTATATACGCAGGAAGGAAGTACTATGCAGACACAGAATTTAACATTACTGACAGACCTTTACGAACTTACAATGATGCAGGGGTATTTTAAGAATAACGACCAGAACGATATCGTTATCTTTGATGCTTTTTACCGCACCAATCCTTGCGGTGGCGGTTATGCTATTTCTGCCGGTCTGGATCAGGTTATTGATTATATTAAAAATCTTCATTTTTCAGAGGAAGATATAGCATATCTTAGAAGTCTTAAAATTTTTGATGAGGATTTCCTTGAGTATCTTGCTACATTTCATTTTTCCGGAGATATTTATGCAATACCCGAAGGAACTGTTATGTTTCCACGTGAGCCTATGATAAAGGTTATCGCACCTATTATGGAAGCTCAGCTCGTGGAAACCGCCATCCTCAACATAATTAATCATCAAAGCCTTATTGCCACCAAAGCATCCCGTGTATGCTATGCCGCAAAAGGTGACGGAATTATGGAATTTGGTCTGCGCCGTGCCCAGGGCCCCGATGCCGGAACTCTCGGTGCAAGAGCTGCCATTATCGGTGGTTGCGTAGGAACATCTAACGTATTATGTGGTCAGTTATTTGATGTACCTGTTAAGGGAACCCACGCTCACAGCTGGATAATGAGTTTTCCCGATGAATATACCGCATTCAAAACTTATGCGCAGATGTACCCTTCGGCATGTATTTTATTAGTAGATACTTACGACACCTTAAAATCGGGTGTCCCAAATGCAATCCGTGTTTTCAAGGAAATGCGCGAAGCGGGCATTGACCTTTCCTTCTACGGAATACGTCTTGACAGCGGCGACCTTGCTTACCTTTCCAAAAAAGCACGTAAAATGCTTGACGAGGCAGGCTTTACTGATGCAGTAATCTCCGCCTCCAATGATTTGGATGAATTCCTTATTGACAGTTTAAAAACCCAGGGCGCTGCCATTACCTCATGGGGTGTTGGCACTCACCTGATTACGTCAAAGGACTGCCCTTCTTTCGGCGGTGTTTATAAGCTTGCCGCAATAAAAGGTGCTGACGGTAAATTTATTCCCAAAATAAAATTATCGGAGAATACCGAAAAAGTAACCAATCCGGGCAACAAAACCATTTACCGTATTTATGACAAGGAATCCGGCAAAATTAAGGCTGACCTTATTTGTCTGGTGGATGAAGTATTTGACGTAAACGAAAATCTTTTACTTTTTGACCCGGTTGAACCCTGGAAAAAGACAAAGCTTCCCGGCGGAAGTTATGCAATGCGCGAAATTCTCGTACCTGTTTTCAAAGGTGGCGAGTGTTGCTATGAATCTCCTAAGGTTATGGATATCAGAGCTTATTGTCAGAAAGAGCTTGATACACTTTGGGACGAAACAAGGCGTTTGATAAATCCTCACGAAGTTTATGTTGATTTATCTCCCAGATTATACGATATCAAAATTGATTTATTAGACAAAATGAGCGAAAAATAATAGGTTTTATATGAAGCAAAAAAAAGTTTACCTTGAAGCTATTCGCATTTTTGCGATTTTCTTTGTGATTTATATACACACCGGCGTTGAGGCTGCCGAACATTACAGAATTGCAGAAAATAATTTTTCTTATCTGCTCTCCCTTGTGCTTTATGCATTTGCGGAGGTAAGCGTCCCCTTATTTTTTATGATTTCCGGTGCGCTTCTTCTTCACAAGGAAGAAAGTTTACGCTTTGTGCTCACTCACAGGGCACTGCGCATTTTTATATTAATAATTACGTTTGGATTCTTACAATTTTGGTATGCAAACTTTTCACAACCGGAAATCAGCTTTAGTATTCCAATATTTACATGGACCCTATACAGCACAACCATAATAACGCAATACTGGTATCTGTATGCATATTTTACTCTTATGTTGATTCTTCCTTTTGTAAGAATGCTTGCACGTTCCATGCAAAATTCGCACTTTTGGTATTTGTTTGGACTTTACTTTATGCTGGAGGGATTATTCCCCATATTGGAATTTATATGGGGCAATAATAGAATCGCACTTTCAATACCGATTTTGTCAAATATAATACTTTATCCTTTAATGGGGTATTATATTGTACACCGCTCAGGTGAACTCTTTTACAAACGCAAGATTCTTATGGCAGCTAACCTTGTAGCTATTGCAGCATTGGTCACCAACACTGTTGTTGCATTAATGGCACACAGACAAAGGGGAGCCGGTGAAACTTTAGACGGCATGACAGGCGTGCTTGCAGTGATTACTTTTATTAATTTCAGAGCAATATTTTACGCAATGTCAAAATCAGAATGTAAGCTCCTGAATGGCAGATTTGCAAGATTTATTAAGAACACTATTGTTTTTATAGGTGGTGGCGTATTTGGTGTTTATCTTTTAGAGCCTCAGCTACGGGATGGATTTAAATTTATATACACTACCTTAGAGCCCGGTATATCCTGGTTTCCTGCCACAATAATATGGATTGCTACAGCTATTATTTGTGGTTGTATCCTATTCAATGTGGTCAAAAAAATTCCTATACTGAGAAAGCTTTTTTAAACAAATTAAAGGGACTGTTATTACCAGTCCCTTTCTTACTTTTATTACTGTTCCATCTGTCTGCCTAAGAATCCTGCTGCAGACTGAATTAATTTCTGTTCCACTTCACCCATTTTGGACTTGTTATCCGTTTCCACAAGAATCACTGCGCCAATCACGTCGCCTTCACAGATAATAGGACATATAGCTTCATGTACGTATTCATTAAAAGGATCTTCCGCAATATTAATGAAATTACGGTCTCCCTGGGAAGCCATCACCATTTCTCTGGCATTAATTTTGTCTTCCAACACTTTGCTTAGAGATTTTCCTACCAGATTCTTAAAACCGCCTGCGCCTGCAATAAACTGGTCCCTATCTGTAATCAAAGCTCCATGTCCTGACACTTGCGCAAGGCTCTCTACATATTGTTTTGCAAATGTACTCATTTCACCGATAGGCGAATATTTTTTCAAAATAATTTCGCCCTCTCTGTCGGTAAAAATTTCCAACGGATCACTTTCCCTAATTCTTAAAGTTCTTCTGATTTCTTTTGGTATAACTATTCTTCCAAGATCATCTATACGACGGACAATACCTGTTGCTTTCATTTCATCTTCCTCCATATTTATACTAATTTTGTTAGTTTTACGATATGGAGTTAGTATGTGGAAATAAGGGTAAATTTATACTTTCTTACACTCATTTTAATTTTATAAACATATTCTAAGGTTCATACACTTCAAAAGCATTATACATTTTTTCTTTCTCTGATTCCATACCTTCCAAATATGTTATCAGTATCACCCACAAATAGCCGTCATCAGAAAAAAATATGCCTCCTGCATTGCTTTAATACCATCAGTTTTCACTTCATAAATACATAATCCACAACTTCTGCCTCTATATCTGTTAACAGAGGAGCCCACGTTTCTAAATCAAACCAATTATTTTTCAGCCATAACTGATTTGACAAATATACATATTACTTCTATAATTTCAAATTGTATAAAGGCTACAACACGAAGGAAGAAAATCATGAAAAATAAATTACTATCTATTTTTCTTGCAATAATCTTATTTACCACATTATTGACAGGATGCAATGCAAAAACAAACCGTACTGCCGAAGATGATTTCGAAACAATCGTGGATTCTGACGTAACTACAGAATTCACCGAAACCAAATCCAAAATCGAAGATGAGGTTATCGATTGGTCGACAGCATATGATAACTATTTTGACGAAAATCTTTTTTTACGCAATAATGCACAAATGAGTACAACAATAACAAATGACAACTATACAATGGTTGTTATCGTTGCTGTGTCGGGCGACACGTCTCGCATTCTATATGATATTAATGGTATTAATAACGCGTCATTAGATATATATGTAACCCCTGACAAAGCGTATGGCAAAACCATTCTGCAAGGACAAACTTTCTGGCGTTATGCTCCTATCAATTCTCCTGAAGATGCAATCGGTTTAATAGGTATAAATACTACCAACGAAAGTATCAAATCTTGTACATACGTTAAAGAACTCACCGAAAACAATATTGTTTATGACGTATTGGATACATTAGCAATCAATAACGGCACAGAAGATCATTTATTCTGTTATATAAATAGAGAAACTCAAAAAATGGACAAATATACTGTAACGCAGGATGAACGGGAATTTGTATATATTCTAGAAGATATTGAAGGTATTGAAATTCCGACAGAAGCAGAATCCGGTACAGAATCCACCGTTAAAGAAATTAACAGCCAATTGGTTACCATAATTCTTTCAGCCGCAGGCTTGGGCTCAGAAGAATAAAATCAATAAGGGCAATTTTCAAAGTTACAAAACAACTTTGAAAATTGCCCTTTTCTCTTTAATTATTTATCATGAATCTCTTTGTGAAGTTCCTGCAAAGATTTTAACTTGCCATCTTCATGGGTCTTCACATAATGAATTCCTTCTGCAGTAGCTTTTGCAGCTGCAACAGTTGTCATATAAGGAACCTTTGCCTTAATCGCTGATTTACGAAGATAAGCATCATCGCTATATCCTGCCTTACCGAGCGGAGAATTCAAAATCAACTGAATCTCACCATTGGTAATCATATCCGCAATATTAGGACGACCTTCCATTAATTTCTTAACTTTTGTAGCAGGGATACCTGCTGCAGTAAGGTAATCATAGGTTCCACTGGTTGCAACAATGTCAAATCCGTCTTCATGAAGACTCTTAGCAACCTGAACAACCTCATCTTTATCTTTGTTATTAACAGAGATAAGAACTGTTCCTTCAACAGGGAGCTTGGACTGGCATGCTTCCTGAGCTTTGTAGAATGCTTCACCATAAGACTCTGACAAACCAAGAACCTCACCGGTAGAACGCATTTCAGGTCCGAGTACAGGGTCAACCTCCTGGAACATATTGAAGGGGAATACCGCTTCTTTAACGCCATAATTCGGAATTACCTGCTCTTTTAATGCAGGAACAGGTGAAGGACGACCTGTAATTTCTGAAGTAATGATATCAGTAGCAATAGGCACCATACGGATATTACATACTTTTGATACCAAAGGCACTGTACGGGATGCTCTGGGGTTAGCCTCAAGAACATATACCTTGCCGTTCTCAATTGCATACTGCATGTTCATAAGACCTTTTACATGCATTTCTTCTGCAATTTTTCTTGTATATTCCTTGATGGTCTTCACATTTTCTTCTGAAATATGCACGGAAGGAATGATACATGCGGAGTCACCGGAGTGAATTCCTGCAAGCTCAATATGCTCCATAACAGCCGGAACAAAAGCGTGAGTACCGTCGCTGATAGCATCTGCTTCACACTCTAAAGCGTGATTTAAGAAGCGGTCAATCAAAATCGGTCTGTCAGGTGTTACACCGACAGCTGCATTCATATATTTTGTCAGGTTTTCCGGATCATAAACAACTTCCATACCACGTCCGCCAAGTACATAAGAAGGACGAACCATAACCGGATAACCAATTTTTTCTGCAATTTCAAGAGCTTCGTCTACGTTA
>CAZGSF010000063.1:0-11698 GCA_964528145.1 uncultured Lachnospiraceae bacterium
GGAGAGTATGGAGAGGTATCTTGGCTCCGGTGCGGTAAAGGGCGTAGGACCTGCCCTTGCGGCACGCATAGTTAAAAAATTCGGGGATGATACTTTTAGAATTATAGAAGAGGAACCGGAAAGATTATCTGAAATAAAGGGAATAAGTGACCGAAAAGCAAGAGAAATCTCGGCTCAGATGGAAGAAAAGAAAGAACTTAGAGAGGCTATGGTTTATCTGACGAAATTCGGTATTACCACAACACTTGCCGTGAAGATTTATGAAACTTATAAAACGGGATTATATACTGTTATGCAGGAGAATCCATATAAGCTTGCGGAGGATATTCATGGAGTTGGTTTTAAAACGGCGGATGAAATAGCTGCGAAAATAGGAATACATACAGACTCTGATTACCGAATCAGAAGCGGGCTTTTGTATACTCTTTTACAATCGGTGCAGGATGGTCATACCTGGCTACCCAAGGAGGTTCTTTTTGAAAAGGCAAAAGAACTTCTGCAGGTTTCGGAAACGGCAATGGAGCCCTTGTTATCCAATCTGATGATGGATAAAAAAATCGTTATTAAGAAAAAGGGTGATGTGGAACAGGTGTATGCATCCTCTTACTATTATGCCGAATTGAATTGTGCCAGAATGTTATATGAATTAAATAGTTTTGTGGAGCAAAGGGAAGAAATGCTTCCCAGTGAAGAAGAAAATATCACAAATCGCATAAAAAAATTGGCAGAAGAAGAAAATATGCAATTAGACCGGCTTCAAATAAAAGCTGTGCTGGAAAGTATAAAAAACGGGTTATTTATACTTTCGGGAGGCCCCGGAACAGGAAAAACGACCACGATTAATACTATGATACGTTTTTTTGCATCGGAAGGGCTGGATATATTTCTCGCAGCACCTACGGGGAGAGCGGCAAAGAGAATGACCGAAGCTACCGGATATGAGGCGCGCACAATACACCGTTTGTTGGAACTTAACGGAGCGTTGTCTGAAGAAAAAAAACATGTGCGCTTTGAAAGAAATGAGGAGAATCCCTTGGAAGCGGATGTTATTATCATAGATGAGATGTCCATGGTGGATTTGATGCTGTTTCAATCTCTGCTTAAGGCTATATCCCCCGGAACAAGGCTGATATTGGTAGGTGACGTTAATCAGTTGCCCAGTGTGGGACCGGGACAGGTGCTTAGGGATTTGATTGGAAGCAATTGTATATCTGTTGTAGTACTGGAGAAAATTTTCAGACAGGCCGGAGAAAGTGACATTGTTGTCAATGCCCATAAAATCAATAATGGTGAGGAAATAGCTCTTGATAATAAGAATAAGGATTTCTTCTTTCTTGAAAGAAGTGACACGAATGTCATGTACAAACATATGATACAATTGATGACTGACATGTTGCCTAAGTATGTGAATGCAGATACCTTTGACATACAGGTTCTTACACCCATGCGAAAAGGAAGTCTTGGCGTGGAAGCGCTAAATAAAGTATTGCAGCAGTATTTGAATCCTCCGGGAACTGATAAAAAAGAATATCTGTCAGGCGAACTTATTTACAGGGAAGGTGATAAGGTTATGCAGATAAGAAATAATTATCAGATTGAGTGGGAAGTGGTAAGTAAATACGGAATTCCCATAGACAGGGGTATGGGTGTATTTAATGGTGATATGGGTATTGTCATTGAAATAAATGAATTTGCACAAACGCTTACGGTAGAGTTTGATGAACATCGGCGGGTTACATATGCATTTAGTCAATTGGATGAATTGGAGCTTGCTTATGCTGTTACGATTCATAAATCCCAGGGAAGTGAATATCCTGCGGTTGTAATGCCTATATTAAGCGGTCCCAAGATGCTGTTTAACAGAAATCTTTTATATACTGCTGTAACCCGTGCTAAAAATTGTGTTGTTATTTTGGGAAGCAAAGATACGATTCATATGATGATACATAATGAAAATGAGAATAAGAGATATACTGCGCTGGAGGATAGAATACGCGAATGCTGCTAGCGTAGAGGGGAGCATACAGCCGGAGAGGGGAAAGGACTGTATGAACTATATAAAAGAATTATTGTTTCCGGGAAGATGCGTTGTTTGTGATGAAATTGTAGGGAAATTGAACCGACCGGTTTGTGAAGGCTGTCGGGGCAAATTTGTACCGATATCTGAGCCATGGTGCTTAAAATGTGGCAAGCAGTTAAGTGGTGAAGAAAAGGAATATTGTGCAGACTGCAGTAGAGGCAGACATTTGTTTACCAGAGGGCGTGCTGTGTTTACGTATGACAGTGTAGCTTCGTCGTTGTATAGGTTTAAATATGGAGGACGGGGTGAGTACGCCCGGTATTATGGTGAGTGTGCGGCCAAAATTTTACAGGATGAAATAGAATTCAGGAAAGCGGATGCTATTATTCCTGTGCCGCTGCATCCGGTAAGAGAACATAAGCGGGGATATAATCAGGCCGAACTGTTCGGAAAGGCTCTCGGAGCAGCCTGGAACATACCTGTAAAATGTAATTATGTGGTGCGTAGGAAAAACACAAAACCACTTAAAGAATTTAATCCTTCCCAAAGGCAAAATAATTTGAAAAAGGCTTTCAAATTGATGAAAAATGATGTAAAATTAAATACGATTATAATAGTTGATGATATTTATACTACAGGTAGTACAATTGACCGTGTTGCAGATGTATTTTTGAAGGCAGGTGTGCGTAAGGTGTTTTTTGTAACACTTGCTGTGGGCAAGGGATTTTGAAATACCGGAAAGTAGGAGGAATCAGGATATGGATGTTAGAAACTGCAGAAAATGTGGCCGTGTATTTAACTATGTAATGGGACCTATTGTGTGTCTTAGATGCAGGGATGAATTGGAGGCTAAATTCCAGGATGTAAAAGTGTATATACGTGAGCATCCCGGTGTGGATGTACAGACGGTTTCGGATGAGTGTGATGTTGATAAGTCACAGATATATCAATGGCTGCGTGAAGAAAGACTTGAACTTGCAGAGGGTTCCATGATTACTTTAAGCTGCGAATCCTGTTATAAACCTATAAAGAGCGGACGGTATTGCGACAACTGTAAGAGAGCCCTTGCCATGGGATTAAAGCAGGCGGTTGCTAAGCCGGTAGAACCTTCCCCTATAAAAGCGCCCAAGGATGCCTCTTCCAAAATGCGTTATCTTGATAAGGACAATTAAAATAGGAGTTTTTTTATGCTGAATGAAGAGCGTGTAAAGCTTATGACCAAAATGGCTTCCTATGAAGCCGGTGAAGGCAAAAAAAATATGGATATGTGTAAATATTACCGCAGTGATTATTTGAGCATGCAGATGCTTAAATCTGCTATATATTCCACCATATCCTTTGTCATATGTCTGGCTTTATATTTGTTTTATGATTTTGAGAATTTTATGCAGAATATATATGATATGGATCTTTTGCAATTTGCCAAGGATGTATTGATAATCTATGTGGTTGTGGTGGTTGCTTACTCGGTGGTTACTTATCTGATATATTCCAGGAAATATGACAGGTCTCGCAAGAGCCTTAAAAAATATTATAACAACTTGAGAAAATTATCGGGTATGAAGAATTAGAACGAAATTTTCCGAAAGGGTTTTAAAATGACTAATTTATTGGTTTTAAAAGAGTATATTAAAAAGTTTTATGGTAAGAATGAAGTGTTTATTACACCGGTGTTAAAGCTGGTGCTTGCCGGAATATCCCTGATGTTTTTTAATTCAAAACTGGGATTCATGGATCGTATCAATAATGTGGCAGTAGTATTGATTGCAGCATTAATGTGTTCGTTTTTACCTATGGGTGCAATACTTTTTATAACGGCATTATTTATTTTGTTACATTTCTATGCTTTGGCAATGGAAGTGGCAGTTGTGGGATTGGCATTGTTTTTGATAATGTTTTTGCTATATTTCAGATTTGGCCCGAAGGATATTTTGCTTGTTATATTGACGCCTATTTGCTTTTTTATAAAAATACCTTATGTGATGCCTATTACGGCGGGACTTTTGTGCACACCGGTATCTGCGGTGTCTGTTGCGTGCGGTGTCATAATTTATTATCTGGTTTCATATGTAAGTCTGAATGCAACTACTCTTAATGCCATTGAAGCCGGTGAAATGACAGCACGTTTCCGCATGGTGATTGATGGTATGTTGGATAATAAAGAGATGCTTATAACGGTGGTGGCTTTTGCCATAACAGTATGTGTTGTTTATATTATCAGAAGAATGTCCATAGATTATTCATGGACTATTGCAATGATTGCAGGAGCAATCACAAATCTGGTTATACTATTGATGGGTGATTTGTTATATGACACCAATATATCTGTTTTGGGAATTATATTCTCATCTCTGATATCGGTATTGATAACAAAGGTATTGCAGTTTTTTGTGTTTAATCTTGATTATACCAGAACTGAAAAAGTAAGATTTGAGGATGATGAGTACTATTATTATGTTAAGGCAGTACCCAAAATTACTGTATCTACACCTACCAAAACCGTAAAAAAAATTAACACTGCAAGACATAGTGTTGTGTCGGAGCAGAATAGAAGATAATCCAAAGGAATGTGACAGATGGAGCAGTTGACCGCGCAGTTATCAGAATTTATAGGGAGCATCCGTTTTCCCTTGAAATTTGGGTTGACGGATTTTGTGGAGATATTAATTATCTCCTATTTGGCGTACCATATTATGGTGTGGATTAAGAATACCAGGGCCTGGGTTTTGATGAAGGGGCTTCTGGTAATTCTTGCTTTTATGTTGCTTGCTATAATATTTAACATGCAGACTATTCAGTGGATTGTAAGGAATGTGCTTGGCTTTGCCGTAACGGCACTGGTGGTTATTATGCAGCCGGAGCTTAGAAAAGCATTGGAGGATTTGGGTAAAAAGAATTTGCTGAATTCCGTTTTGCCGTTTGAATCCTACAGGCGTGAGAATGTAAAAATAACGGATAAGACCATTAAGGAAATTGCTAAAGCGTGTACGGAAATGGGAAGGACCAGAACAGGTGCTTTGATTGTAATAGCGCAGGACCAGTCCTTAAGTGAGTACGAAAGAACGGGAATTGAAGTTGATGCGATTGTGTCAAGCCAGCTCCTTATAAATATATTTGAACATAATACTCCTTTGCATGACGGAGCAGTTGTGATAAACGGTAACAGGGTAACCTCTGCTACCTGCTATTTGCCGTTGTCCGATAATATGGAACTTAGCAAGGATCTTGGTACAAGACACAGGGCGGCTATCGGAATTTCCGAGGCTACAGACTCGATAACAATTATTGTTTCCGAAGAAACCGGTAAAATAAGCGTGGCTTATGACGGCAACCTGGAGAGAGGTTTAAGTACGGAGAGATTAATCGAGAGATTGTATAATTTTGTAAGTAAGGTTGTGGAGGACGATAAAAAGAATTTAAAAACTTACATTGGAAATAAAATAAAACGGAAGGGGAAAGATAAGGTATGAGAAAAAAATTGACTAACAATATTCTCCTTAAGATATGTTCCCTGATATTTGCGTTTTGCCTGTGGCTTATTGTGATGAATGTTGAAAACCCCACAACACCACAGACTTTTTCTAATATTGCCGTACAGTTTGTAAATACGGAAGTACTGACGGACCAGGGACTTGTATATGATGTGCTGGATAATACGGGAGTGGTAAAAAATATTACCGTTTACGGTCCCAGAGATACAGTGGAGCGTCTGAAAAGCGAAGATATCATTGCAAGAGCGGATTTTAATAATCTGACCAATGTTAACACTATACCCATAGAATTTTCCACAAGCCGTTTCGAATCTGAAATATCAAATATTTATGGAAATATTTCAACGGTAAAACTTAATGTGGAGAAAGAAAAAACTATCAGGCTTCCTTTAAAGGTTAATGCAATTGGCGAACCTGCGGAAGACTATCTTCTTGGTAATATAGTGCCAGACCAGAACCAGATTACGGTTAAAGGTGCCGAATCGGTAATTGACCTTATAGATAAGGCTGTGGCAGAGGTAGATATTAATAATGCCACATCAGGTATTACTACTTACGTGGATGTAAGACTTTATGACGAAGAAGGAGAACTGGTAGAATCGGATGCATTAACCCAGAAGGTTACTTCTGTTCGTGTTGCTGTCGAAATATTAGAAACAAAAGAAGTTCCCATATATTATACTGTTGCAGGAGAACCTGCTGCGGGCTATATTGCAACCGGTGAAATAGAAAGTGATATTGATACTGTAAGAATTGCAGGCACCGGCAATACCCTTAAAAATGTTGCTTGGGTAGAGATTCCGGCAGGTGTATTGGATATTACCGACAAGAGCGGTAATCTTGTTACAACTATAAATATTAAAGATTTTCTTCCGGGTAATGTAAGTTTGGCGGAACGTGACTTTGACGGCAAGATAAATGTAACGGTTTATATAGGAAAAACAGTTACAAAGATATTCAGGATAAACCAAAGTCAAATAAGGACTCTTAATGTTCCGGAAGGGTATAGCGCCACTTTGCAGGGAATTGATTCCGAATTTGAAATTGAACTTGTAGGATTGGCAACAGACATTTATAGCATTAATGCTTCCAATTTGACTGCATATGTCGATGTTAAGGCAGTTTTGGAAGAAATAGGCCGACAGGCAGAAGAAGGAGTATATAGTAGTATTTTAAAATTTAATTTAGGAGAGAATATTGTATCAGGACGTGACATTCCGGTTAACATCGTATTAGAAAAAATGGAGGAATAGAGTGACTCGTTTATTTGGAACAGATGGTGTCAGAGGTGTTGCAAATGAGGAACTGACTCCTGTGCTGGCAATGCAGCTTGGTCAGGCAGGTGCGTATGTGTTAACAAAAGAGAATCACCATAAACCAACAATTATGGTGGGATGTGATACAAGAATTTCGGGAGATATGTTGGCTAATGCTTTAATGGCAGGGGCGTGCTCGGTAGGAGCTAATTGTATATATGTAGGTGTTATGCCTACACCGGCAATTGCATATCTTACACAAAAGTACAAGGTGGATGCCGGAGTTGTAATTTCGGCGTCGCATAATCCGGTTGAGTTTAATGGGATTAAGTTTTTTGATGGTAACGGATTTAAACTTCCGGATGCTTTAGAAGATGAAATTGAAGAACTGATAAAAAGTGACATGCGCGGTGTGAAGTTTCCTACCGGTTCGCGTGTTGGAAAAATTAAATACAGAAAAGATGCCAGAGAAGAGTATATTAACCACGCAATACATTCTGTGGCGGTAGATTTAAGCAAATTGAAGATTGTTGTGGATTGTGCGGAAGGCGCCGCTTTTTATACCTCGGTAGAGGCTTTGAAGGAACTGGGTGCTAATGTGGTTGCAATTCATAACAATCCTGACGGAATCAATATTAATTCAAATTGCGGTTCCACACATCCGGAGGAATTACAGGCACGGGTGGTATATGAGAAAGCGGATATTGGCCTTGCCTTTGACGGTGATGCAGACCGCCTTATGGCAGTGGACGAATTCGGTAATGTTATAAACGGCGACCAGATAATGGCAATTATAGGCACCTATATGAAAAACAAAGGTGTGCTTAAGAAAAATACAATTGTTGCCACGGTAATGAGTAATCTGGGATTCTTTATGATGGCTGACAAGAATAATATCCATGTTGAGCAGACTAAAGTAGGAGACAGATATGTTCTTGAGCGCATGCGAGAAGTGGGGGCAAGTCTCGGAGGAGAGCAGTCGGGGCATATTATTTTTCTGGATGAAAATACAACCGGCGACGGTTTGCTGAGTGCCTTGCATTTATTGCAGGTTATGGTGGAAACAGGACAGAGTCTATCGGAACTTTCAAGTATTATGGAGATGCTTCCTCAGGCCCAGGCAGGCGCGAAGGTGGCAAATCATAAAAAAGACAAATATCTTGATTATCCTGAAATTGCAGAAGCCATCGAAGAAGTATCCAAGCGTTTTGCGGGAGAAGGGCGTGTTCTTATACGTCCGTCAGGAACGGAACCCCTTGTCAGAGTCATGATTGAGGGTAAAGATAAAGCTTTGATTGAATCGGAAGCCAAGCGTATTGCCAATTTAATTCAGGATATAATGTTCTAGAAATTTTTATTTATAAAATCTCTAAAAATACTTGGCATTGCATAAAAATAATGCTATAGTTTAATTAATATCTATGTTTGTTGCTTGAAAGGCAATTGGCACAGATATAAGGAAAATGGAGGAAGTTATCATGGTAAGCCAGAAGGTTGTGATTAAAAACCCAACAGGACTACACCTAAGACCGGCAGGTATCCTATGCAAGGAAGCAATGCAATTCAAGTCGTTGATTACATTTACATTTCGAGAGAATACGGCAAATGCAAAGAGTGTTTTAAGTGTTTTGGGAGCATGCGTTAAGTGCGGTGATGAGATTGAATTTACCTGTGATGGCGAAGATGAAGAAGAAGCATTAAAGACATTAGTTGCAGCTATTGAAAATGGTCTTGGAGAATAGCATTAAGTTATTAATGTTTTATCGCAATGCAATGAGTAAGTAACAGCCCATCTCTTGTGATGGGCTGATTTTATTTTGACTATTATTAAGATAATAGCAGCATAGAGGAAAGAGGAGATATAAATATGTTAAATTATAAGCGCTATATGAAAAATCCTGTAGTGGATTATCCTGAAAGGGAATGGCCAAATAAAGAAATTGAAAAAGCACCGGTGTGGTGTAGTGTGGATCTTCGTGACGGTAATCAGGCTTTGATAGACCCCATGGTGGTTCAGGAAAAGATTGAAATGTTCCAGTTTCTTATCAAGCTTGGCTTTAAGGAAATTGAAGTAGGTTTTCCGGCAGCAAGCCAGATTGAGTTTGATTTCCTGCGCCAGTTGATTGACCGCAAGCTTATTCCTGACGATGTAAAGGTACAGGTGTTGACCCAGTGCAGGGAAGAACTTATCGAGCGTACATTTGAATCCATTGAAGGTTGCAAGCAGGCAATAGTACATATTTACAATTCTACATCTACACTTCAGAGAGATGTTGTTTTTGGTATGGAGAGAGAGCAGATTAAGGAAATCGCCATCAAAGGAACTCAGATGGTTAAGGAACGTGCAGCTAAATTCCCCGGCAAGATTATTTTGGAATACTCTCCTGAAAGTTTTACCGGAACGGAGCTTGATTTTGCGCTTGATATATGTACTGCTGTTCAGGAAACATGGGGAGCTACAAAAGAGAATCCTATTATTATAAATCTTCCTTCCACTGTGGAGATGAATACTCCCAATGTGTATGCGGATCAGATAGAGTGGATGGACAGACATTTAAAAAACAGAGAAAGTATTATCTTAAGCGTACATCCTCATAATGACAGAGGTACAGGTGTGGCAAGTGCGGAGCTTTCCATGCTGGCAGGTGCTGACCGTGTTGAAGGTACATTGTTTGGTAACGGTGAGCGTACCGGTAATGTAGATATTCTTAATATTGCTTATAATATGTTTTCTCAGGGGAT
This sequence comes from uncultured Lachnospiraceae bacterium, assembly GCA_964528145.1. Classification (GTDB taxonomy): domain Bacteria; phylum Bacillota; class Clostridia; order Lachnospirales; family Lachnospiraceae; genus Acetatifactor. Next base: position 9,510 of record CAZGSF010000063.1, read on the forward strand.
TAATCCTGAACTTAACATTGAACATATTAATGAAATTATTGAATTGTATGAAAGATGCTGCAAGATTCCTATTCATCCCAGACATCCTTATGCAGGAAAATTAGTGTTTACCGCATTTTCCGGTTCTCATCAGGATGCAATTAATAAGGGTGTTAAGGCTATGCGTGAGCGCAATAATGAGTTCTGGCAGGTTCCTTACCTTCCCATTGATCCTTCGGATATAGGAAGGGAATACGAGCCTATTGTCAGAATCAACTCCCAGTCCGGTAAGGGTGGCGTTGCGTTTATTATGGATACCTACTTTGGATTCAAACTGCCCAAAGGAATGCATAAGGAATTTGCAAAGGTTATTCAGGATATTTCAGAGCATCAGGGTGAAGTTGCGCCTGAACAGATTATGGATGCTTTCAAAGAAGAGTATCTGGAACAGAAAGAGCCTATTCATTTCCGCAAGTTAAATGTAGTGGATTTGAGTGGAGAAACCGAGAGCAGATTCGATACAAAGGTTCATGTATTATATACTAATAATGGCGTTGAGAAAGAATTTGAAGCTGTAGGTAACGGACCTATTGATGCTGTTAAGCGCGGTCTGGAGCATGAGCTCGGAATTGATATTAAGATTCTTGATTACGAAGAGCATGCATTGCAGAGTGGTTCCAACTCCCAGGCGGCTGCGTACATACATCTTTTGGATGTGGATGGCAACAAGGTTACATATGGTGTAGGCGTAAGCTCCAACATTACAAGAGCTTCCGTAAGAGCGATTTTCTCTGCAATCAACAGACTGGGCCTTGGAGCAAAATAGTAAATAAATAATTTTATAAAAATAAGAGGTGGCTGCATATTGCGGTCACCTCTTTGATTTCTAAAAAATTATTTAAATATCGGTTCTCTACCTTCCTGCACAATAGCGATATAGGTTTTACCGGTGTTTAACTGGATTTCATTCCCTTGCATATCATAATAACGGGTAGCACCGTAATCGCTGGTCTTTTCCCATCTCACAGGAATTGCCTTGCCTTGTGTTACGTAGTAACCGGTGCGGGTGGTGTCGTGCATCTGGAATGCAAGATACTTCTCGTCACGCTTTATCCAGTATGTAGTCTGGATAATAATGTTTGAGAAAGTTAACTGTTCACCGGTTGCTGCATCAATCTGTGATTCTCCATGTAAAGATTTGTAGTATAATCCATCTTCTTCATTATATTCCAAATATGATTTGGACACAGGATAGCACTCGGATAAATCTACGATGTTTGCATCAATTGCATCAGAAGCATCTGAAAGAGTGTTAAGCTTTGATGCAAACTGAAAATGATCGGGCTCATAATATTCACTTCTATGGTTGAGTGGATAACTTAAAGAATCCATTGCTTTCAAAACTGATTCGGCACTGACATATGCATTATGAGGTGATGCCTTATCTTTGCTTCTGAAGAAAGCTCCGTTGCCGGGGGCGCTTGTTTCCTTTGTACCATCAGAATAAGTTCCTGAAATATTCTGGATATCACCCTGTTTAATTCGGTCTCTCATATAGAAAACACCGCCAAAATGCACAAGTACCGGGTCCCACTCACATGCCATGTATAAGTAATAGTCACGGCAACTGCGGACATTGCCGATTTTGTCTAAAGACTGCCAGTTGTCAATTACTGCCATCTGACGGGAGATATCACCCTCCTCCATACATTCATAAAGAATGTCGGCTTCGCCGATACCAAACTGTGGCTGTGCAGCTTTGTCAGTAGGCATCATAATGGCAAGGGGTCTTGCATCTGACTGTTCCTGAGATATCCATTCATTGGTCAGTTTGCTTCTGACCATGCCTTCTGCAGGCGGAATATCTTCTTTTACTTCTTCTACAATTTCTTCTTCTGTTTCGGTCTCGACTTCCTGTACATCTTCTGTATTTGAAATTACAGGAGCATCTGTGTTGTCTTCTTTTCCGCATCCAAAAAGGAGACATGAGGAAGCCAGCGCAACAAGAAGAGCGACTTGTACTCGTTTCATTTATTTCTCCTCGCTTTCGTATTGCTTTGCGTGATTGTGGTGAAGTGTTTAGCAAAACTTCATCTGTACAAGTATACCATAAAAGGAAGTGTAAGTCATTAAGAAATGTTTAAATTTTATGTGGTCGTTGAATAAAAAAGTAAATTCCACTTTGGGCTGAATTTAGTCTTACACTCTTA
>CAZGSF010000064.1:0-11391 GCA_964528145.1 uncultured Lachnospiraceae bacterium
AGCTGAACAGCTGAAAGCAACTGTTGACGATTTTAACGTAGGTGATACTGTAAAGGTTTACGGTAAGATCAAAGAGGGTAACCGTGAGCGTATCCAGGTTTTTGAGGGCGTTGTTCTTAAAAGACAGGGTGGAAGCAACCGTGAAACCTTTACCGTAAGAAAAACTTCTAACGGTGTTGGCGTTGAGAAAACTTGGCCTTTACATTCTCCCAACGTTGAGAAAATCGAAGTAGTAAGAAGAGGTAAAGTAAGACGTGCTAAACTTAACTACTTAAGAGACCGTGTTGGTAAGAAAGCAAAAGTTAAAGAGCTTGTTAAATAATTGAATTTATTAGCAACGTGAGGGACAATTACTTTTTGTAATTGTCCTTTATTCTTTTTCTGTCTTATGTTATGATATTAAAGGTGGAGAAAAGGCAATGGCAAGACATAAAGGATTAAGTTTTTATAATAAAAGAAATAAGCTTAGTGCAAATACAATTAAAGAAATATTCAGCTATATTTTCGGGATAATTGTTGCGGTTTTTATCGCCGGAGTTATTGTGTATTCTGTGGGAATTACCACAAGAGTAATCGGCGTATCAATGGAACCGTCATTATATAACGGACAGAAAATATTGATTAACAGGCTGGCGTATATCCTTTCTACGCCTAAAGTAGGCGATGTAGTGGTATTTTTACCTAACGGTAATAAAAACTCACACTACTATGTGAAGCGTGTTGTGGCTAAAGCGGGAGACACTGTGCAGATTATAGATGGCAGACTTCATGTTAACGGTGTGGAAGTTAATGAGCCTGATATGGATAAGATTGCAGATGCAGGTATCGCGGCCAATGAGATTATTCTGGCAAGTGATGAATGCTTTGTTTTGGGCGATAACAGGAACAATAGTGAGGACAGCAGATCTGCCAATATCGGACCTGTTAAAAATAAAGATATTTTAGGTGAAGCGTGGTTCCATATGTCGTCGGATGAAAATGGAATCGGCTTTGTGAAATAGAAAAGAGGAATAGGACATGAATTATCAATGGTATCCGGGTCATATGACAAAAGCAAAGCGTATGATGCAGGAAAATATTAAATTAATAGATCTTGTAATAGAGCTTGTGGATGCAAGAATACCCCAAAGCAGCCGTAATCCCGATATAGACGAACTTGCAAAGAATAAATCAAGAATTATTCTGCTAAACAAATCGGATTTGGCAGATGCCGGATATAACAAAGAATGGGCAGAATATTTCAAAAATAAAGGATTTTTGGTTCTTGAGATTAATTCAAAATCAGGTAGTGGTGTTAAGTCTATACAAGGACTTGTCAGGGAAGCATGTAAAGAGAAAATTGAACGTGACAGGAAACGTGGAATTGTAAACAGACCTGTGCGTGCAATGGTTGTGGGAATTCCTAATGTGGGCAAATCTACATTTATTAACTCCTTTGCAGGCAAGGCTTGTGCAAAAACAGGAAATAAACCGGGAGTTACCAAAGGAAAGCAATGGATACGCCTTAACAAAAGTCTGGAACTTTTAGACACACCGGGAATTCTGTGGCCAAAGTTTGAAGATCAGACTGTGGGACTTCGTCTTGCATTTATCGGGTCTATGAATGATGAAATTCTTAATATGGATGAGATGGCACTTGAATTGATAGGATTTCTGAAGGCAGAATACAGTGGACTTTTAAAGGATAGGTACGGAATAGAAGAAGTAGAAGATAACACGGAGTGTCTTATGGATATTGCAAAGCAGCGTAGATGTTATGCAAAGGGAGATACTTTGGATTACACAAAAGCGGCTGCAATGTTAATGGATGATTTCAGAAGCGGCAAATTAGGAAGAATTACATTGGAATTTCCGGAGGAATAGAAATGAAAAAAGCAGTAAAAGAAATTTTGAGTACAAGTTTATATTTTCTTGGGGTTTTGGTGGCTGTTTATCTGTTGCTTCATTATGTCGGGCAACGAACCCAGGTGCGTGGAGAATCCATGGAACCCACATTGGAGGACGGAGATAATCTTATAGTTGATAAACTGACCTATAGATTTAATGACCCTGAACGTTTTGACATTATTGTTTTTCCATACAAATATGAGGAAGAAAAATATTTTATAAAGCGTATAATTGGTCTGCCCGGTGAAACTGTACAGATAACGGCGGGTGGTTACATACTTATTGACAATCAGGTTTTATATGAGTCAAATGGAAAAGAAGTTATGGTTGACCCCGGAACTGCATATAAGCCGGTGACGTTAGGTAAGGATCAATACTTTGTTTTGGGGGATAATCGTAATAACAGCTCGGACAGCCGAAATCCCGCAGTTGGTAACATTCGAAGAAGTGATATAGTGGGGCGGGCATGGCTAAGAATCTGGCCGTTTTCAAAATTTGGAATTCTTAAGCATCAATAATTCTTGTATAATAACTTTATTCAGAAGGAACATGGTATGGAACAAAGTATATCTAAGATAAAAGAAATTTTTCAGGCGGCAGAGACAGAGAAGCTGCCTGAATTGTTATTAGCATATGAATCGGATAAGAGAGCCGGAGTGCAGAATCTTATAAAAAGTGCGACAAAGCGGATTGAAGCTTTAGAAAAGGAAAAGCAACGTACGGAAAGTCTTAAGGCATATGAACGTGAGTATGAGGCTTTCGGGTACGTGTGCGGAATTGATGAGGTAGGGCGTGGACCATTAGCAGGGCCGGTTGTTGCCGGAGCAGTAATCTTACCTAAAGATTGCAGTATTTTGTATCTTAACGATTCCAAGCAATTGTCCGAAAAAAAGAGAGAAGAACTTTATGATATAATTATGGCAGAAGCGGTTGAAACGGGTATAGGATATGCGTCTCCTGAGCGTATTGACGAGATTAATATTTTGCAGGCTACATATGAAGCAATGCGGGAGGCAATCGCAAAGCTGAATGTTCAACCGGATGTACTTCTTAATGATGCAGTTACGATTCCCGGCATAGATACAGATATCAGACAGGTGCCTATTATTAAAGGAGACGCCAAAAGTGTATCAATTGCGGCGGCAAGCATAATTGCAAAGGTGACCAGAGATAGGCTGATGGTAGAATATGATTCCGTATTTCCTGAATATGGATTTGCATCCAATAAAGGATATGGAGCGGCAATGCATATTGAGGCATTGAAAAAGTATGGTCCTACTCCCATCCACCGCAAGAGTTTTATAAAGAACTTTATCTAAAAAATGTAATGTTATTGAAATGTAGGGGATTGCATGAAATTATCGGAGATGCTTTTTTCAAACACAAAGTATATATCGTCAGGCAGTAGCAATCAGGGCGTCAGCAATGATGTCTATCAGCAACAGCGGTTAAATCAGGAACTTGGCAGGTTGAAACCGGGGCAAACCCTGCAGGGGGAAGTTATTGCCAAAAATGGTAATGAAGTCCAGATTAAATTAACTGAGGATTTGATTTTTACGGCAAGACTTGAAAAAAATATGGATATAGAATCGGGGCGTATGGTTACTTTTGAAGTGAAGAACAATGGCAGTGGTACGCTTGCTTTAACACCTTTGTTTGAAAATATGGGCACGGATGCTAATGTTTTAAAAGCTCTTGATATGGCAGGGCTTACCGTGAATGGCAAAACCATTGCTATGACGGAAGCAATGATGCAGGGGGGGATGTCTGTTGACAGAAATAGCCTTATGTCAATGTTTAAGCATGTTTTAGACAATCCTGAAAGTCAACCGGCATCAGTAGTAGAACTTGCTAAGATGGGACTGGAAATTACGCCTGAAAATCTGCAACAATTAGAAAATTATAAAAATCTTGAGCATCAGATAATAAAAGATATGACAAATGTTATAGATGAACTCCCCGTTCAATATGAAAATCTGATTAATGGAGGTAATAGTAGCGAAGCGGTAACATTGTATCAGTCTGTGTTGGATTTTATTAATTTGCCGGAAGCGGATGTGGTGAAAGGCAATGACCTTGTCAATGTAGCTACTAATCCTGAAGGTGTAGAAGGTAGTGTTAACACTGTGGTGACAGGTGAAAATGAAGATGGAAATGTGCAGATATTAAATAATGCAATAGATATTTTGGAAAATTTAAATGACATATCGGAAATGACAAACACGTCAGAAAACGCAACTCAACCTGACACTAAGAATGTAACCCTACAGGATGGTAACAGTGCTTTGAATCAGCCATTAGCATCGGAACAGGTAGTATCTTCGGTGTTGGGAAAAGAAGAAATTATTAATTTAGTTAACCGATTACAGGAGTTGAATATTCCGAAAGAAACCTTAAATGCAATTAGTGAAGGAAATTTATCTGTAAAAGATACTTTAGGGGAAATATCCAAAATACTAATGGAGCTGCCTCCTGAGATGAAAGAAAATGTGTCAAAACAGATTTTTTCGGAAAAAGGATTTCAGACACTTATCAAAAATGCTTTGGCAGAGCAGTGGCTTTTAAATCCGGTGGATGTCCAAAGTAAGAATAAGATAGACGCATTATATGAACGTCTTAATTCCCAGTTATCCAAATTGAGTGAAACTATTTCAAAATCGGTACCGGCAGATAGTCCGTTGGCTAAAAGCGTTACTAATATACAAAATAATTTAGATTTTATGAACCAGTTAAATCAGATGTATACTTATGTACAATTACCTTTGAAAATGTCTGAGGGAAATGCACACGGTGATTTATACGTGTACGCAAACAAAAAAGGTTTGGCATCTAAGGAGGGCAACATAAGCGCATTATTACATCTTGATATGGAGCATTTAGGGCCTGTTGATGTATATGTTGCAATGCAGGAACAGAGAGTAAACACACATTTTTACCTGCCGGATGAAGAAATGCTTGATTTTATTGAGAAGCATTTATATATGTTGGATGAGCGTCTGGCAAAGAAAGGCTATTCAATGAATGCGGTTATGTCAGTAAAAGGCGAAGAGAAGACAGCCGTGGAAGAGATTATAGATAACAGCAAGAATATGACAACTGTGTCACGTTATTCGTTTGATGTAAGGGCTTAAGTTATAAAGGCAGGAATGATTATGAAGGAAGAAAAAAATAAAATTAAGCAGGCTATTGCCTTGGAATATGATCCTTCCGATGCGGCGCCAAAGGTAATTGCAGCCGGAAGAGGGGCCCTGGCGGAAAAGATCATTGAAAAGGCCAAGGAATCGGACGTGCCCATACATCGGGATGATAAACTTGCAGATACCTTGTCAAGATTGGAAATCGGGGATATGATTCCACCGGAATTGTATGAGGTTGTTGCGGAGATTCTTTTGTTTGTTGATTCAATGGATAAAATTAAAAGTAAGTTAAAATAGGGGTTTTTTATGGCACAAAATAATCGTGCGGTGGGAACGCAATATGAGGAAATGGCGGATGCGTTTCTAAAAGAGAAGGGTATGAAGATTCTATATAAGAACTTCAGGTGCAGACAGGGTGAGATTGATCTTATCGGAATGCACAAGGACTGTCTTGTTTTTGTGGAAGTAAAGTATAGGAGTTCATCTGTAAAAGGTACACCGGAGGAAGCGGTAGGTATAACTAAACAGAAAAGAATTTGTGGTGTGGCAGAATTCTTTTTGTACACACATCCAAATTATAATAATTATATGATCAGGTATGATGTGGTTGCCATTGCAGGTAAAGATATCAGATGGTATCCCGGAGCGTTTGGACATATCAGATAATTTTTGAAAGGCACAGGTAGAAAACCATGCATGATATAAAAAGAAATGGTCAGTTAAAGGTTATGTTGCAGCAGGAAAAGGATGGTATTGAATATCTCACCTTTCCTGCTTTTTCTGAGAGTGGAATTGTGAAACACTTATTTTCCACAAGGATAGGCGGTGTAAGTGAAGGGATTTTTAGTTCCATGAATCTTAGTTTTACCAGAGGAGATAAGAAAGAAGCTGTTTTGGAAAATTATAAGAGAATGGCGCAGGTGCTTGATTGTGATGTCTGTGATTTTGTGTGTTCAGACCAGACCCATACGACCAACATTCGCCTTGTTACAAATAAAGACAGAGGAAAAGGTGTTATAAAAGATAAGGATTACACAGATGTTGACGGACTTATAACAAACGAGCCCGGTATTGTGCTGGTTACATATTATGCGGATTGTGTTCCGTTATATTTTGTTGATACTGCTAATAAAGCGGTTGGACTTGCCCATTCGGGCTGGAGAGGCACGGTTAACCGCATGGGACAAAAAATGGTTAAGGCTATGGAAAAGGAATTTGGTACAAGACCGGAGGATTTACTTGTAGCAGTGGGCCCATCTATTTGTCAGGATTGTTATGAAGTAAGTCTTGATGTGGCAGAACAGTTTATGCAGGCATTTCCGAACCCACAAGTATGGGATGAAATATTGTATGAGACCATACCCGGAGAAAAATATCATTTAAATTTGCAACGTGCTAATGCAATTATTTTTGAAGAGTGCAATATTCCCAAAGAACAAATAAGTGTAACAGATATTTGCACCTGTTGTAATCCGGAATATCTTTTTTCTCATAGGGCAAGTCAGGGCAAAAGAGGCAATCTGGCAGCTTTTATGGGATTAAGAAAATATTAATAATTTTCAATGGTTTCACTTAAAAAAGCTATGTTTATATATATGTATAAAATGCTTATCGAAGGAAATGTAAAGAAATACAAACGAGAGGTGGAGTAAAGTGGCAAACATTTTAGTATGTGACGATGATAAGGAAATTGTAGATGCGATTGAGATATATCTGATGAATGAAGGGTACCGGATATATAAAGCGTATGATGGGATGCAGGCTGTAGACATGATAAAGCAGAATGATATACATCTGTTGATTATGGATATAATGATGCCTAAGCTTGACGGCATACATGCAACCCTTAAAATCAGAGAATATTCAAGTATACCAATTATTATACTTTCTGCAAAATCTGAAGATACGGATAAGATATTGGGACTTAATATCGGTGCAGACGATTACATAACAAAGCCCTTTAATCCATTGGAGCTTATTGCACGAGTTAAGTCAAATCTTAGAAGATATACAACCCTGGGAAGCCTTAATGTGGAAAACAATGCTATTTTTAATGTGGGCGGTTTATCAATTAATGATGATACAAAAGAAGTGACTGTGGACGGTGAGGCAGTAAAGCTTACACCGATTGAATATAATATTCTGCTTCTTTTGGTAAAAAATCAGGGTCGTGTATTTTCCATTGACCAGATATATGAAAGCATATGGAATGAGGATGCAATAGGTGCAGATAACACTGTTGCGGTACATATACGGCACATACGTGAAAAAATTGAGATTAATCCAAAAGAACCCAGATATCTTAAGGTTGTATGGGGTGTGGGTTATAAGATTGAGAAGCAGTAAGCAAAATGGCATGATTTCGATAAGCAACCAAAATAAAAGGATTAACCTTATATTGGAGGCATAGCATGAAGGAAAAAAGAATTAATAATAAGAAGAAACCCGTAGCGATGTGGAAAAAAGTGGTGCTGTTTTTTATGGCACAATTAATTTTGGCTGTATCTGTGGTGGTTGCATATAATGTGATTTTTGGCGGAAGCATTACAGTGGAAACGCCTTATGGTTATCATACTTATCATATGAGTGCGTTTGATAAAGAAGAGACTTTTGAAGATACGGATTTATTTGATACAATGCTTCGAGAGAGTCTTGACAGTATTACAAACTATTTTGTGGTTTGCAATCAGATGGAAACCAATGGTGCATACGATGGAAAGAAAATAATAAATATTTCAGAGTACGCAAATCGTAAGAATGATGATGACGATAATGGCGCAACAGCTTTATTCTATCTTGAGGATTTACTTAAATGGAGTAAATATGGCAAGGAGTATGAATTTAAAAAGGTAATAGTAGATAATTATAATAATCCTGAGTACTCTACAACCTATGAGATTGATGATGTGGATGGTATGGTTACAGTAGAAATATCAGAAAGTGATCGGGCAAATATTGAACCGGGATATGCATTTCCTAATCAGTCAGTTTCAAGTGGGGATAGCTTTGATGATACAGGGTATTATGATCCGGATGTCTGGATGAAACAAAGTATTGATTTTTATACCCCCTATGCAAATATTTTTGATATATATGGTGATGATGAAGGAAATGTTTTTGGTAATCTTGAATTACTAAAATGCAGATATAAGACTATTGATGGTAAACGCATAGATGAACTTGTTAATAACTGGCAGGATTATTTTGCACTTGTTCAGAATCTTGAAACTGCAATGAATGACCTCTCAATTAATTATGAGACCTATCAGCATCATGAATTACAGTATGGTGAAGGCAAAACCAATATTAAGTTTTGTGCGTTGATGACACTTGATGGTGAAGAAAATTATATTTCCAACATACCGACGTTTAATGGCGGTAAACAAGACGAGGAAAATATCACAGAGTATTTTGTTAATGAGAAAAATAAGTATTTGTACTATAGTCCGTCTAAAATGGAATTTTTAACCAATACAGGTGTTGAAGAAGAGAATGTATTCTATTTGATAACCAATTCGTTTTTGGGATATGCTTATCCGGAAACAACAAAGCTTTGGATTGCAGTAGATACAACATATTCTTTTGATGATATGTTTGCGCAGGCACATTCTCAGTTTTTAAATGCAACACGCCTGCCAATGGAATATTTATGGATAACAGCAGGACTTTTGATAGTGTATGTATTGTTAATGATAATTTTGTGTTGTAAGGCCGGATGGTGTAAGGATGAAGAGGGCGCGATATCCATTAAACTTAACGGTTTTGACAGGTTACATACGGAGTTTGTATTTATATTCGGCGCTATTTTAGTTGTATTGCTTATATGTATGTGGGTATGTGCTTTTGAGTTAGTTAATATGTTGGCATATAGTGGCATAGATTGGGCAAGAAATATAATTGTCGGTATAGCGGTTTATGTAACGGGTGTCATCATTGGTGCATTACTGCTTAGCTTTGTCAGACGTATTAAAGGACATAATTTGTGGTCAGATACGTTGTTTGTATGGATTATTGACAGTGTTAAAAATAAATGGGCAGAGTCCGTAAATGCAAATCGAAACAGTATGGTGCGAAATTGGGGCATTTATATTGGATATTTAGGAATTAATTTTATTCTGTTATGGTTTACGTTTTTATTCATTTTTTATTCCAGGGCTGATATTTTAGGTGTACTTATTTTACTGGTTGCAATTGCATTCGATATATGGGTTGGCTTTGGAATTATGCGTAATATTAATGAGCGTTTCCATATTATTAACGGAATTAACCGAATACGTGATGGTGAAATTTCCTATCAGGTAACAGAAAAAATGCACGGTGAGAATCAGATTCTTGCAGACGCGGTTAATAATATTGGTGACGGAATCCGCAAAGCTGTTGAGACAAGCATGAAAGACGAGCGTATGAAGGCAGATTTGATTACTAATGTATCCCATGATATAAAAACACCTCTGACCTCTATAATCAATTATGTAGATTTGCTTAAAAGAGAAGATATTCAGGACGAAAAGGTGAAGGGATACATTGAGGTTCTGGAGTCCAAATCACAAAGATTAAAAACTCTTACAGAAGATTTGGTTGAGGCGTCCAAGATTTCATCTGGAAATATATCTTATGTGTATGAAAGGATTAATCTGGCTGAGTTAACCAATCAGGCAATAGGAGAATTTTCGGAAAAATTTGAATCTAAAGGACTTAGTGTAGTGGATAACCTTGCAGGTCAGGCAGCTTATGTTGAAGCTGACAGCAGACGTATGTGGAGGGTAATTGAAAATTTGTTTAACAATATATATAAGTATGCATTGCCCGGTACAAGAGTGTATCTGACTATGTTGCAGGAGACTGTGGGAGATAAGGAATATGTAAGTTTGTCCGTGAAAAACATTTCGGCACAACCTTTGAACATAGATGCTTCAGAGCTTACAGAACGTTTTGTAAGAGGAGATGTGTCAAGAAGTGCGGAGGGAAGCGGACTTGGACTTTCCATAGCAAAGAATCTTACAGAAGCCCAGAAGGGTAAATTTGATATATATCTTGACGGAGATTTGTTTAAGGTGACATTAACCTTTCCCACAATAGCAGAGTAAGAAAATAAAAGCAGCTTCGGTAATTTCCAGTGTAGTTACCGAAGCTGTTCATTTTTTGCTAATTTATTGTATATCCATATCCATATTTATTGCTTCACGGTTATTGTACTGTGCAATAATTTCGTGAATCTTGTCTGCGGATGCATGTACGTTAGACATTGATACGTCATGGTTCATAAAGTCAATAATGGATGCAAGGAATTTACTCATGTCTGCTTCAACAAAGTAAGGTTTGGTCTTTAACTCAGGGGGCTGATAGGTGAGGTTCGTGGTAATTACCTTATCAAAATAGCATTTCTCATAAGCTTCATCAAATGCTTTTAACCCGTTTGTGAAAAGGCCGAAGGTACAGCAGATAAATACACGTTTAGCATTCATTTCTTTGAGCTGCCTTGCGGTATCAAGCATACTTTCGCCGGAAGAAATCATATCGTCCATTATAACAATATCCTTGCCGTCGATATTATCACCTAAGAACTCATGGGCAACGATAGGGTTCTTACCATTTACGATAGTAGAATAATCGCGGCGTTTGTAGAACATACCTGTATTAACGCCAAGAACGTTTGCAAAGTAAATTGCGCGTCCAAGGGCTCCTTCATCGGGGCTGATTACTATCATATTGTCTTTATCAATTAATAAATCATCTTCAGTGTCAAGAAGAGCACGCATAAACTGATATGGCGGAAGGAAGTTGTCAAAACCGCTTAAAGGAGTTGCGTTTGCAACTCTGGGGTCATGGGCATCAAAGGTTACGAAATTGGTAACGCCCATGTCGCGGAGTTCTTTTAATGCATAAGCACAGTCTAAGGATTCGCGTCCACTTCTTTTATGCTGGCGTCCTTCGTACATGAAGGGCATGATTACGTTGATTCGTTTTGCTTTACCTGCGGCGGCTGCAATTACACGTTTTAAATCCTGATAATGGTCATCGGGAGACATATGATTGATGTAACCGTTCATATTGTAGGTAATACTGTGATTACATACATCAACAATTATAAATAAGTCTTTTCCGCGAATGGATTCATGGAAAACACCTTTAGCCTCGCCTGTACCGAAACGGGGACATTCAAAATTGGTAAGATAACTGCTTTCGCTGTATCCGTGGAAAGCAGGATCGTTTTTTACTTTGTTATTAACACTTTTGCGGTAGCCGACCATGTAATTATTAACGCTTTCTCCAAGGTCTCTGGCAGACTCTAATGCTACAATTTTAAGCGGTGCGACAGGCATCGCATTTTCAAGTTCTCTTAAGTTAGGCATAATTTTCCTCCGAT
>CAZGSF010000065.1:0-11278 GCA_964528145.1 uncultured Lachnospiraceae bacterium
CACGGACAGCAGGCGGATATCCTCTCTTTAAGATTTCTTCTTTTATATATTCAAGTATTTCTTTTTGCTTTGTAGTTATTTTTCCATAGCCCATACAAAATTCCTCCTTGATTTTTTCTAATTATAACATACCTTAATCCAAAAAGCAAACATATATTCCAAATATTTGTTCGATTTTGCGATGAATTACTATTGACAACAGAAAATTTGTTCGATATAATACAAATATAACGAACACACTTTCGGAAATTATGTTCGATATTTTTAATATTTGTTTATATTTGTCGATAATTGTTTATCAGGAGGTTAATTATAATGACTACATTGGAAAGAATAAGATACAGACGAAGAGTAAGACGCATCCGTCAGATAAGAAGAGCATGCATTATTTCTGTTACTACATTATTTTTAATTATTACGTGTGCTTTAACAGTTAATGTATTTAGCAGCTTTGCTCAAGATAATAATTCTGAAATCACTTATAAGTATTATACAAGTATAGTTTTATCTCATGGTGATACATTATATTCACTTGCATCGGAGTATACCGAAGGATACGATATAGATATTAATAATTATATTAATGAAGTAATGCATATTAATCATTTGGAAGATGCTTCATCCGTTCAATCCGGACAGCATTTGGTTATACCATACTATTCCGATGAATTGAAGGGTATATAAAAGCCCTAATTTAACAAAATCAGGGCTCTCTTAACCTTACTTTATTGGCAGCCATTCTGCGGCGTTCATCTTCAAGAGCAGCATAGTGCTTACGGGTGGTATTTACATCCTTATGGCCAAGCACATCTGCTACAAGATAGATATCGCCGGTTTCTCGATATAAAGATGTACCATAGGTACTTCTAAGTTTATGCGGCGTGATTTTTTTCAAAGTTGTTACTCTGGAAGAATATTTTTTAACCAGGTTTTCAACTGAACGGACAGCAATCCGTCTGTTTTGCAAAGATAAGAACAATGCATCTTCATGACCTTGCAGCGGAATTATATGCTCTCTTTGTTCAAGATAATCTTTTAAAGCAGTTTCAACTTCATCACCGAAATATACTATAGATTCATATCCTCCTTTTCGTTTGATTCTAATTCCGTTTGATTCAAAATCAATATCCTGAAGATTTAATCCTACACATTCAGATACTCGTATTCCGGTTCCCAATAATAATGTTAATAACGCAACATCCCTTAATTTAGTTTTTTCATGGTAGGTACGTTCTTTTTGTGTAAGTTTTTCACCGTTTTCAACCTGTGAAAGAAGTATTGCAACTTCATTGGGTTCCAGCCTGATAATATTTTTTTCATGGAGTTTAGGCATTGGTACAAGTGCGGCAGGATTTTTTTGGATAAGTTCGCTTTCAAAAAAATAATTATAAAAACTTCTAAGGGAAGCAAGTTTTCTTGATTTTCCCCTTTCATCATTGGTATATTCTTTCCCATCTTTTTCATAATATGATAAATATTGAAGGTATTCTTCGATATCTAAACGCGTAATATTATCCAATAATGACAATGGATAATCTACAATATCCATCTTACGGCATACACTGTTTTCTTCATGTAAAAATTCAAAAAACAAGCGTATATCATATGCATATGCCAAACGTGTTCTTGAAGATGTATATTCTTCAATTCCCATGAAAAACTGCTTACAAAAGGGTGGGAGGGTAGTTAAAACATTACGCATTTTTATTATATTTTGTTTGTTTTGTTCATCATGATAATTATTTATTGCAGCCAAAATAATTTGCCCACCCTTCCATATTTCCGTTCTGTATTGCAGAAAACATTCTTTCTTTCACACCCGGATTTTCTCTGTTTAACTGCGCCAATAAATCTGTCACATATTGACGTTTTGTATAACCGTCAGCGGGACATGCGCTTTTTATAACGGGAACATCATATTTATTAATAAATCCGATAACATCTGATTCGTTCATATACATTAAAGGGCGGATTACGGTCAAATCCATACGATCAAGATATGTAACAGGAGCAAATGTATGAAATCGACCTTCGAATATTAACGACATTAACATTGTAACCACAACATCATCTTTGTGATGTGCATATGCAACTTTATTACAGCCTGCCTTCTTAATAGTTTCATTAAGAGCACCTTTTCTCATTTTAGCACAAAGAGAGCAGGGATTACTTTCTTTCCGGTCTTCAAAGACGATATGGGCAATATCTGTTTTAACTATAGTGTATTCCACGTTTAATTCTTTGCAAAGTGCCTTTATTTTATCTAGTTTTATATTTTCAAAACCAAGATCCACGGTCACGGCATGAATATCAAATTTTTTAGGGTAAAATCGTCTTAAACCGCTTAAAGCATATAACATTGCAAGAGAATCTTTCCCCCCGGATATTCCGACGGCAATTTTATCATTTTCTTCAATCATATTATAATCATCAATGGCTTTACGAACATAACTGTATAATTGCTGTAATTTCATATAAGATAAGTCTCCTAAACTGTACTTTGTTATATTATAATATTTTTTTACGGATTTTTCATTAAAAAATTTTTTTAACTATTAAAAAAATAGTAAATATAGTATAATATTAAATATTGAAAAGTTGCTTAATGCATTTATTTGTTAAATTAATCACAAACAATTGGGAGAGTATGTATGCGTTTTGTAATCCAACGTGTTAACGAAGCAAGCGTTAAAGTTGATAATCAGATTGTAGGGGCTATTAATAAAGGTTTTTTAGTATTAGTAGGTATAAGTAATGAGGATGATGTTGTAGTTGCTGATAAAATGATTAAAAAACTTATAGGAATGAGAATTTTTGAAGATTCCGAGGGGAAAATCAATTTAGATTTAAAAACAGTTGAAGGCTCATTGTTAATCGTTTCTCAATTTACCTTGTATGCAGATTGTAAAAAAGGAAACAGGCCATCATTTACAAAAGCCGGCGCACCAGAACAGGCAAATGAATTATATGAATATATTATTTCAGAATGTAAAAAGCAAATATCTGTTGTGGAACACGGTCAATTTGGAGCTGATATGAAGGTGTCCTTATTAAATGATGGACCATTTACGGTTATTTTAGATTCAAGTGAATTGTAGTAAATTAGTATTATTATGCTGATAACTATTCGTTAAAGTTGTCTTTTGCGCATAGTTGTATCTGCAACTAAACACTTCTCTTATTTAATTAATCAAACTCCAGACCTTGTAATCTAATAAAATCATATGCAGCCATTTGTGCTCTCGAACTGAATTCTGCAGTTTTCAAAAGAACTTTAACTTCCTCGGCAGAATAAAATGCTGCATCAATTAATTCGTTATCGGATGTATGATCAGAAAATTCACCCTTGGCCTCAACGAAAGCAATTTGGGTTTTTATATCAGTAACACCCACTGCCGAATAAGATGGATTCATAATACACTTAATTTTATCTATTTCAAGACCGGTTTCCTCATATAACTCACGGGTAATACATTCCTCGATGGTTTCATTATCCTCTATCATACCCGCACACAAATTATATATTCTTTTATTAACACTCATCCTGAATTCATGTAATAAAAGCAATTTATTATTCATGGTTGCCACTATGGAAACACCACTTGATTTTTTGCCTAAATCTTCAGGGCAATTCAGCTCTTTTCGGCTGATTATTTCATATGTTTTTTCCACGCCTGCTTTATTAAGATACGTTAATTCATAATTTTTTATATATTTACCGTTTTTAACTTTTTCCAGTTTTAATAATTTCATAGATAATTTACCGGTTATTCTTTCCTGAAAATAATTGTATTAACATAATTGTTCTTTTAGATTTTTATTAATCTTCTTACGGGTAATTTCAACAAGACCTAAGGGCGTCATATCTATTACATCCGTGGGAACCTCATCTTTTTTGCATAATTGTTTCAGATAACGTAATAAATGTTCATTATTACTTTTTTTCATATTAATAAAATCAACTATAATTATTCCCGATAAATTGCGAAGTTTTAACTGATATGCTATTTCTTCCGCTGCTTCCATATTAATTGTGTAAGCCAAAGTTTCGGGATTACCCTTCTTACTTTCATATTTGCCCGAATTAACGTCTATAACCGTTAACGCCTCTGTAGGCTCAATGACAAGAAAACCGCCCGATTTAAGCCACACACGGTTTCCTAATGCCATATCAAGTTTAGAAGGGATGCCATAAAGAGCAGATAAACTTATTTTATCATCATTATATAATCTTAACGGCAACTTTTCTGTAAATAAATTTTCAGTAAGATACTGCTTTAAACTTTGATATATATTTTCGTTATCGGTAATAATTTCATCGTAACTATTATCATATATATCACGTAAATTTTTAATATAGGTAGGCATTTCCTGATACACACAACTATAGCAGGTTCGGTTTGAGGCGTAAGCCAATAAATTATGCCACTTCTCTTCTAATGCTTTCCATTCCTTTATTATTAAACTATCATCCTGTAATGTTGCCGCATTTGTACGAATGACAAATCCGTATGAACCGGCTGATGACGTATCGATATTGCATAGTTTTTTTTCATCAACCAGGTTATTGGTCTGCAGGTATGTTAATAACTCTTTTTTTCGTCCTTCTTTAATTTTACCTGACATCCCAAGATGTCGCTGGCCTGCTGAAATTACAACATATTTTCCCGAAAACGAAATTCTGGTAGTTACAGAAGGGAGTTTTGATTTAATTGCTTCACGGATCACCTGTACAATAAGTTCATCACCGGCGCGAAGCTTACCGTCCCAATTTCTATTTACAAGACAAATTGAAGCATTATCATTTATTTCTTCAATAGGAAGATAACAAAGATTTCCGGGAGAAATTTCAACAAAGCATGCGTTCATATTGTTGGAAATATTTTTAACCTTACCCACATAAATATTGCCGATATTACAATTTGATTCGGCCTGTACGTGAATAAGCCTGTTATCACGTACTAAAAGGGATAATAATTTCTTTGAGCCGTTTTTTAATGTATAATCAAGGATTAATAACTTTCCTGCATCCGTCATCGGATTATCTCTCCTATCTGCCCCATGGATACAAAGTCAGAATCTACTAACTGATAAGTATCTTCTCGGGTAATTAATAGTGCATTTTCCTGAAGTTCTTCACCATGGGTACGTAAAAATGCATCAAGCACCATTCCGGGTTTAATATTTCCGGAACTGCTTGCATTTAAAAGCATATATATGCTGCCGTCTTCATTTATTTTTAATTCAAAAATTGCAGGCTTTAAATCAAGTGTAACCATGCTTTTTTTTGTTTCCTTTTCATAAGGAATTTCCTGTAATTCCATAAATACAGGCAAATCTTTGCGATAATCAGTCTTGGGTTCACGTTCATTTCTGAAACGTACTGTATAAGATGCTGCCGCTACAGATGCCATGGCATTCTTGCAATCATCCGGAAGTTTACGTATTGAAAGTATCTCCACACCTTCAACACTTGCTTCATTTAAGCGTCTTATCATCTCTTCGCTTGTGGTAACAGAATTCATCTCAATATCAACATATTCACCGTTGCTTTCAATACCAACACCCAGGGGGGCCGCAAAAGACATTATCTGATGAGGAGAAAACCCCTGTGAATACGCTATATCCAAATCGGCTCTTCTGATCATTTTTTGAAAAAAACGCATCAAATCCAAGTGTCCGATGAAACGCACAGCTCCAAATTTTCGGAATTTAATTCTTAGCTTCATAACAGACCCCTCCTCCAAAGCGATTTGCACCACAGCCCTGACATTGTTTGCGGCAATTGGGGCTTACGGTTTCTTCATGAGCCTTTTTCCATTCTCTGAGTAAAAATTCCTTTGTCACACCACAATCAATAAAGTCCCAAGGGAATATTTCATCTTCGCTCCTTTCACGGGTATTGTAAAAATCAATAGAAACACCGCATTCTTCAAAAGCCTCGAGCCATTTGTCATAGTGGAAATATTCACTCCAGGCATCAAAAATACAACCTTTTTCGTAGGCTTTTTTTATAACGTCAGCTACTTTTCTGTCACCTCTTGCAAGTACACCTTCAAGAACGCTGACGTCTGCTTCGTGCCAATTATATTTGATGCTTTTCTGGTTTAACTGACTCATAATACCTTTGCGTGTAATATAAGCTTTATCTAAGAATTCTTCCTTTGTACACATTCTTGCCCATTGAAAAGGAGTAAATGGTTTAGGAATAAAAAACGAAGTACTGGTAACAATTTGCACCTTGCCGTTCTTACGTTCCTCTTTGGGTACAGTATCAAAAAATACTTTGGCAATTTCATTAGAAAGCTCGCCTATACCAAGAATATCTTCTTCTGTTTCTGTCGGCAGGCCAAGCATAAAATAGAGTTTAACTCTTGTCCACCCACCTTTAAAAGCCATTTCTGCGCCCTTTAATATATCTTCGCGGCTTAAGCCTTTGTTAATAACATCTCTAAGTCTTTGTGTACCAGCTTCAGGCGCAAAGGTTAAGCTGCTTTTTTTGACATCCTGAACCTTGTTCATAACATCCAGTGAAAAAGCATCAATTCTTAAGGAAGGCAGGGAAATATTAACTTTTTTGCGATTACATTCATCAATAAGAAAATCTATTAATTCAGGTAACTGACTATAGTCGCTGGAACTCAAAGAACTCAACGAAATCTCTTCATGCCCTGAATTAGCCAACATTTCAACAGCATATTTTTTCAATACTTCAACATCTCGTTCACGTACCGGACGATATAATTGTCCGGCCTGACAAAAACGGCAGCCTCTGATACATCCACGCTGAATTTCAAGCACAACTCTGTCCTGTGTCACCTTAATATACGGAACAACAGGCTTTGTAGGATAATACGTCTCACTTACATCCATAACAATTTCTTTGGTAATGGTTGTAGGAAGTCCATCTTTTACCGGATAAAACGCTTTAATTGTGCCATCATTATTGTATTCTGCCTGATAAAATCTTGGAACATAAAGTCCGGGAATCTGACCTGCCCGGAACAAAAACTCTTCTCTTCCCACACCTTCTTTTTTGCATTCTTTATAAAGGGATATTAAATCTTCATAACGTGTTTCACCTTCACCGATATAAAAAATGTCAAAAAAATCTGCAATAGGCTCAGGATTATATGAACAGGGCCCGCCACCAATTACTATAGGATCATCTTCACCTCTCTCTACTGCTGAAAAAGGAATTCCCGAAAGGTCCAATATCTGTAAAATATTGGTATAACACATCTCATACTGAATGGTTATTCCAAGAAAATCAAAATCTTTAACCGGATCCTGGGATTCTAATGCAAAAAGAGGTATTTTTTCCTCTCTCATTAATTTATCCAAATCAGACCATGGTGAATAAACCCTTTCGCACCAAACATCTTCCATACGATTAAACATATCATAAAGAATTTGAATGCCAAGGTGTGACATTCCAATCTCGTAAACATCCGGAAAACACATGGCAAAACGGACATTTACATTGTTTTTATCTTTAATTACCGCATTATATTCATTACCGATATAACGTGCGGGCTTTTCTATTTTCATCAGTATATCATCTGATAACGCAAGCTTTTGCATAAATAACTCCTTTTGTTCTTTAATCAACATTTAAAGTATACGTGATATTATCCATAAAATCAAATAAATTTATCTCCTCACCACAATATCGGTTTATCTCTGTTTTGATTACTTCGGAATCTATTATACCTACCTTTGTTTTTGTACTTTCCAGAAAGAAAAATCCTACCAAAAGTAATGCGGCAATTAACATTCGAATTCCAAAGGTTGACTTTGATGTATACTCCTGTTCTGATGAAAATTCACTCATAAAACTCCCCTGAATTCAAATGGTTGACATAATTATTTTATGTCAACCATTCATTAGTTATCTTTATTTTTTATATTTTTATGAACTAATAATCTCAAAAATTCATATATCTATTTATCTTTTCGCAAGTTCATCCGTAATCTCTTCCCAAGTAACACCCTTTTCCTCCATAAGTACCATCATGTGATAGAGGAAATCTGAAATTTCATATTTAATTTCATTGGGATTGGGATTTTTGGCGGCAATTACAATTTCTGTTGCCTCTTCACCCAGTTTCTTTAAGATTTTATCAACACCCTTATCAAAAAGATAATTTGTGTATGAACCCTCTTTGGGATTAATCTTGCGATCATGAATAACTGCAGATACATCCTGGAATACCTTTAAGGGATTGGTATCTGTTTTTTCTTCTTTGTTAACTATTTCCTGGAAGAAACAGCTGTGGCTTCCGGTATGACATGCAACGCCAATCTGGGTAACTTTTGCAAGAATTGTATCCAAATCACAGTCCGCTGTTAAGGATTTCACGTACTGATAATGACCGGATGTATCACCTTTAATCCAAAGTTCCTGTCTGCTTCTGCTATAGTATGTCATCTTGCCGGTGATTAATGTCTTCTCATAGGCTTCTTCATCCATATAAGCTACCATAAGAACTTCGCCGGTTTTATCTTCCTGTACAACTACCGGAACCATTCCGTCGGAATTCTTCTTAAGTTCTTCCCATTTAATCTTTGCTTCCATGAGACGGACCGGAATACCGTTTTCACTACAAAGATTTTTCAAATTAAGATATTCTTCTGCATTATCATTCATGATATTACCGGTAATACCACTGATATTTTCATATGCAAAAATTTCCATCAATTTGTTTAAAGCAAGCTGGTTAACCTGTACAATAACAGGAAGGTCGAAAACAGCCTGTGTTTCTCTTATTACATGAGTATTCATCAATAATATTTCGGTGGTGTACTCATTAATCAGCTTTTTTTGTTCCTCATTTAATTTATCCGGTTCTGAAAATGCTGCAAGAATTTTATTTTTTCCAAACTTTAAAGAAACTTCCTCTGTAATTGCCACGTTTTCAGGATTATCATAATCAAGAACTGCACGTTTGCATCCGGCATATAAAAGTTTTTTAATATCCTCCATGCGATGAACATTACCTGCACCAATGACCGGAATTGCCACAGTATTACAAATATCTTTTATGATATCCAGTGCTTCCTCATGCTCAGCATCATTTTCTGACATATCAAATATAATTAATTCGTCGGCATTATTATCGCTAAAACGCCTTGCCATGCGTAAAGGATCGGTATCAACAACCGAAAGGTCAGAAAGACCACGCACAGCATTGCTATGATATAAATAAATACAGGGTATAAAACGTTTACATTCCATTATAAAACTCCTTTTTGTGTTTATAACACACCTTTTGTACTTAACACATCACTGATGCGTTCATCTTTCTTAGTAGCCATGTCAAGGGCTTTTGCAAAAGCTTTAAAGGTTGCTTCCATAATGTGGTGACTATTACATCCATCCAGAAGCTTAATATGCAGATTCATGCCTGCGGTATAAGAAACTGCATAGAAAAATTCTCTTGCCAGCTCGCAATCCATCTCTCCCACTTTTTCAGTAGGGAATGTTACATCGAAGTTAAAATAAGGACGTCCGCTTAAATCAATGGCACAAAGTACTAAAGTATCGTCCATAGGCAAAATAAATGAACCATAACGGCAGATACCTGCTTTATCTCCTAACGCTTCTTTAATAGCCTGACCAAACACAATTCCGGTATCTTCAATAGTGTGATGTCCATCTACTTGAAGATCGCCCTTTACTTTTAATTTCATATCAAAGAAACCATGTCTGGAAAATCCTTCTAACATATGATCAAAGAAACCAATTCCTGTACTGATATCACTTTTTCCTGTACCATCTATATTCATAATAAGATTAATATCAGTTTCTTTTGTTTTTCGTGAAATTGTTGTACTTCTGGCCATAAATACTCTCCTTTTATTCGAATCTGACTTTTATAGAATTGGCGTGTGCTGTTAAGCCTTCCTGTTCAGCAAATAATTCGATATCTTTATGTACTGCTTCCAGCGCTTCTCTTGAATATGAAATAATGCTGGATTTTTTTATAAAATCGTCTACACTAAGGGGCGAGAAGAATTTGGCGGTTCCATTGGTGGGTAATACGTGGTTTGGACCTGCGAAATAATCTCCCAGAGGCTCAGAAGAATATTCTCCTAAGAAAATTGCTCCTGCGTTCTGAATCTTAGGCATAATATCAAAAGGATTTGCTGTCAAAATCTCTAAATGTTCGGACGCAATCTCGTTTACCGTTTCTATTGCAGTATCCATATCAGAAGCTACTAATATATAACCGTAATTATTCAGGGATTCTTCCATGATTTCCTTACGGGATAATTCGTTTACGAAAACGTCTACTTCTTTGGAAACTGCTTCTGCAAGTTCTTTAGATGTAGTAATCAAAATTGATGAAGCCAGTTTGTCGTGTTCTGCCTGGGACAATAAATCAGCCGCAACATAGCGGGGATTCGCAGTCTCATCTGCAAGAACAAGAATCTCACTGGGGCCGGCAATGGAATCGATGCTTACATATCCAAATACACTTCTCTTTGCAAGTGCTACAAAAATATTACCGGGGCCGGTGATTTTATCAACTTTAGGAATAGTTGCTGTACCAAATGCCAGGGCTGCAATCGCCTGTGCACCGCCAGCCTTGAAAATGCGTGTTACACCAGCAATATCAGCTGCTACAAGGGTTGCCGGATTCATGGAACCGTCTTTTCCGGGCGGTGTCATCATAATAATCTCTTTTACTCCTGCAACGCGGGCAGGTACGATGTTCATAAGTACGCTGGAGGGATATGCCGCAGTACCACCGGGAACGTACACACCAACGCGATTAATAGGTGTGATTTTCTGACCCAGAATAGTACCGTCTTCCTTGGCGTCAAACCAGCTGTTACGAAGCTGTTTCTCGTGATAAGCACGGATATTTGCGGTAGATTTCTTTAAAACTTCAATAAATTCAGGAGCTAATGCTTTGTAAGCCTCTGCAATCTCCTCTTTGGTTACTTCTAAGGTTTCAGGAGTCAGGTCACATCCATCGAAACGTTTGGTGTACTCCAACATCGCCTCATCACCACGGCTGCGAACCTGCTCAATAATATCTTTAACTGTTGATTCATATTCACCGTAATTATTTGGACTTCTTTTTAAAAGATTATCCAATATATTATTACGGGTGCTTTCTGTTAATTCTAAAATTCTCATAAGTTAAGCCTTTCTAAATAATCTCTTTCAACTGATTAATCAGCTTCTTAATACGCTCGGATTCCATCTGCATGGATACCTGATTCACAATCATTCTTGCGGAAAGCGGACAAATCTCTTCCAGAACCT
>CAZGSF010000066.1:0-11139 GCA_964528145.1 uncultured Lachnospiraceae bacterium
ACACCTATGAATGGTATTATAGGTATGTCTGCAATTGCAATGCAGAATTTAAAGAATGAAAATAAACTTTCAAATTGTATACAGAAGATTATGGTGTCTTCAAAACAGTTACTTACTCTGTTAAACGATGTATTGGATATGAGTAAAATAGAGAGTGGAAAAGTAGAAATTCGAAAAGAACCTTTTAATTTGAGGGTGCTTTTGGAAAATCTTACTAACATGATTTATTCTCAGGCAAAGGAAAAAGAAATTGAATTTGAAATGAATATGGTGGGAGATGTGTCAGAGATGCTTATTGGTGATTCTCTGCGCCTTAACCAGATATTGATGAATTTGTTTTCTAATGCATTGAAGTTTACATCTGCAGGTGGGCGTGTATATTTACGCATGGAACGAATGGAATCAGAGGATGATAAGGAATGGATTCGTTTTCGTGTAGGTGATACCGGAAGAGGAATTTCACAGGAGCATTTTGAAAGAATATTCCGCGCTTTTGAGCAGGAGGATGAGAATATTACCCAGCAATTTGGCGGAACCGGACTTGGATTGTCTATTGTTAAGCGTTTTACACATATTATGGGTGGTAATATAAAGGTAGAAAGTGAACTTGGCAAAGGCAGTATTTTTACAGTAGAACTTCCTTTTGAAAAAACTTTAGAGGAACAGAATGTATCTGTAGATTACAGGGATTTGAAGGCACTGATTGTAGATGATGATAAAGATACATGCGAACATTTATCTGTTTTAATGGATAAAGTGCATGTGGAATCTGATTATGCTGTTACAGGTGCCACTGCTGTTCAGATGGTTAAAAAGGGTCAGGCAGACGGAAAGAACTATGATGTATGCTTTATTGACTGGAAAATGCCGGATATGGATGGTATAGAGACTATAAGACAGATTCGAAAACAGCTTGATAAGGATGCAACAGTTATACTTATTACGGCTTATGACGTAATGGAAATAGAAGAAGAAGCTCTGGCCGCAGGTGCTGATAAGGTAATAGGTAAGCCATTGTTTGAGTCAACCATTCAAGAAGTTTTGGATATGGTTGAGAGCAGACAGCCGGACGAAAAGAAAGAGAAGATTCCTTCTTTTACAGGAAAAAGGATACTTGTAGTTGAAGATCACATGATTAACATGGAAATAGCCTGTGAACTTTTGGAATTAACGGATGCAATTATTGATATGGCATATGACGGACGGGAAGCAGTACATAAATTTGAATGTGAACCGGAAGGATTCTATGATTTGATATTGATGGATGTACAGATGCCTAACTTAAATGGTTATGAGGCAACTGAATTGATTCGACAAATGGAACGTGATGATGCAAAAAGAATCCCCATTCTTGCAATGACGGCAAATGCTTTCAGTTCGGATATAGAACAAAGTATTGCCTGCGGAATGAACGGACATATATCAAAGCCAATTGATATGCAGGAATTTTATAATGAATTGTTGAAATTTTTATAAAATTATTAAAGACGACCCCGGAAGATTACTTCCGGGGTCTGCTTAAGGGGAGGATAAGTATTCACTTATCATTGGTATGCGGCAATGCCGCTTAATCAAAGGAGGGGGCTCCATTGATTATTTATAATATGCCCCAACTTTTTTATGTTATACAAATAAATTAAAATAAATTGTATAAAAGATAACTTTGATTAATGCCGGTGGATATAAAATTACTTTTCTGCCATCTGAAACATACTTTTTAAGAAATTTTAGAGAATGGGATTTTAATAATGTTACTGCTCGAACGACTTGTCTGAAATGTCCAAGTTAGTAATTTAATGTAAAAACCCTAAAGCCCTTTCGTAAAAAATAATCAGCACATTCCGGAAACGATATTAACAGCCAAGTTCAAAACTCGCAAAAAGCGCTCAAACAGGTTGAACTTGGCTGTACGTTATCCGTCTTGTGCTGATTATTTTTTTGCCCGAAAGAACTTAAAAGGGTTTTTACATTGAAATTACTTCTTGGACATAAGTTTGTCGTGTAGGGCAGTAAATAAACATTTAAAATCCCATTTTCAAAAATTCAAAAAGTATGTTTCCGGTGGTGGAAAAGTAATTTTATATTCACTAATATTAATCAAAATTCTCTTTTAAATAATTTATTCGGCTTCCTGATAAACGCAGGTTCCGTTTTGAATGATGAGGTATCCGTATATGTCGGTCTGGCGTCCTAAGGAATCAAGGGTGCAAAAACAAGCGGCGCCGTCTGCGCAGTCAGGGATGAATAAGCCGGTTCCGTCGGGGCAGACGATGGAAAACCATTGATAGCTGCTGTTCTTTAGAACGGTTTCATAAAAATCATAGTATTGTGAAGGGGTCATGGAGGAAAGCTCTGAGCTACTGACATTGATATAACCACGAAGCCCCTGTACTTCATTGCTTCCGCTAATATATAGTTCTTCTGTATTGATTACGGCATCAAGCAGAAAATTATCCTGCGTACTGTTTTCGGATACTGAAGAGGTGAACGCAGGAAACTTTAAATGTGTGCCTGTTATATAAGACCATAGAATGATACCGATTAAAACAATGGTAAAAAATATTATTAATCTTGATAATTTTTTAAAAAATCTTTTTATATCATTCATATTTTACTCCATTTGTAAGTAAGATATAATTTGTTCATGTAAAAATATTAGCATAAAATGAAAGAAATGTATACCAAAAGAGGACTTTAAAAGGAATAATTTGATTGACAGGAATAACTGTGTTAATATATAAGCGCATGAAGAAAACAGAAAAGAGGTACATTATGAAAAAAAGAAATTTTAAGCGGGTCGGAGCAGTAATCGCAATTATTCTTCTTGTTGCATTGTCCATAGCAACTCTTCTTGCAGCTATTTTTGATAAGTCGGGAAGATTGTTTCAGGCATTATTGGTGGCTACTGTGGCCGTGCCTATTTTGCTTTGGATTTATGTGTGGATGTATGGTAAGCTTACCGGCAAACATACGATGGCATCCATTGATTATGATATAACCGGCAAAGCAGAGGACGAAAATGATTAATAATTTGGAAGCTTATAAGGTTTTTTATTATGTGGCAAAGGAAAAAAGCATTACTCTTGCAGCAAAGGAACTGATGATATCACAGCCGGCGGTAAGCCAGTCAGTAAAGTTACTGGAGGGACAGGTTGGAACCAGTCTTTTTGTAAGAACTTCTAAAGGCGTGAGACTTACACGTGAAGGTGAATTGCTTTTTTCATATGTATCCAAGGGATATGAGCAGATAGAAGCCGGCGAGAGAAAACTTAACCAGATGCTTAATCTGGAGCTGGGCGAGGTTCATATAGGCGCAAGCGATATGACACTGCAATTTTTCCTGTTACCTTTTTTGGAAAAGTTCCATGAAAAACATCCGGGAATAAAAGTAAAGGTTACAAATGCGCCTACACCTGAGACTTTAAAGTTTTTGGAGGAAGGACGCATTGATTTTGGTGTAGTCAGTACCCCTTTGCAAATGAAAGGCGGTATAAAGGTACGGGAGGTTATGGAGATTCAGGATACATTTGTGGCAGGACGCAGGTTTATGCAATATAAAAACCGTATGCTGGATTTCTCTGAATTGGAAAATTTACCGCTTATCTGTCTTGAAGGTAATACAAGTACACGTAATTATATGGATGATTTCCTGACAGGGGAGGGAGTTAAGGTACAGCCCGAATTTGAACTTGCTACAAGTGATATGATTGTACAGTTTGCGCTTAGGAATCTGGGTGTGGGAAGTGTTATGCGTCATTTTGCGGCAGAGGAACTTGAAAGCGGAAGATTATTTGAACTCAGGTTTAATAAAATGATACCCAAGAGGAAATTTGGAATAGCCACATTGGAGAATTATCCATTGTCGGTGGCTGCCGGTAATCTGCTTAAAATTATATTTAATGAGGAGTAGGAATATATGATTAGTACCATAATTTTTGATATCGGTAATGTCCTTACAGATTTCAGATGGAGAGAATTTTTCAGGGAGAAAGGCTATCCGGAAGAAATATATGAGCGTATATGTAAGGCTACCGTAGGCAGCGACTGCTGGCGGGAGTATGACAGAGGGGTGTTGTCTGACGAGGAGATTTTGCTTAAGTTTATAGAAAATGATCCGGGCATTGAGGCAGAACTTAGAGAGTCCCTTAGAGATACGAAAGGTATTGTTACGCCGAGGGATTATGCAATACCCTGGGTTAAGGAGTTAAAAGAAAAGGGTTATAAGGTTTTATACTTGTCAAATTTCTCAGAGAAGATTGCAAGAGAGTGTGCGGACTCCCTTGAATTTATTCCATATACCGATGGAGGCATACTTTCTTATAAGGATAAGGTCATTAAGCCCCAGCCGGAAATCTATCAGCTTTTGATAGACAGGTATAATTTGAAACCTGAGGAATGTGTGTTTCTTGATGATATGGAAGGTAATCTTTTGGGTGCACAAAAGTTTGGAATTCACACCATTTTGTATACCGACAGGGAAAGTGCTCTTTTGGAACTTGAGAAGCTGGGTGTGAAATAGTTGTATATTGTTAGAAAGCATTTTTTCTGGACTTTATAGAAGTTCTGTTATATACTAACGTAAGAAAACATGATTGATGGGTTACTTGTTAAGCAACCTATCGTAAAATAGAAATAAGGATGGTACAAGCATATGGCATTATTAAAAGAGTGGAGAGATGTGGCATACTCCGAAACAATGAATAAAGGCGATTTGCAGAGAATGTGGACCGCATATTTTGAAGAAGAAACTGAGATTTATAAGCAGCTTTTGCAGAACCCTGATGAAGTTGTGGAAGGTACAGTGGACGAACTTGCTGATAAATATGATGTAAGTCTTATGACCATGACAGGTTTCCTTGATGGTATTAATGACAGCTTAAAGGAGCCAAACCCCATTGAAACCATGGAGGCAGATACAAAGGTTCAGTTAGGCTTTGACAAAGAACTTCTTTACAAAAACATGGTTGCTGCAGGCGCAGAGTGGTTATACGGTCTTGAGGAGTGGAATGAAATCTTTTCTGAAGAGAAGCAGAAGGAACTTTACAAGGAACAGAAGAGTTCTACTACAGTAGTTAAGGGTGAAAGAGTATATCCTAACGACCCCTGCCCATGCGGAAGCGGCAAAAAGTATAAAAAGTGCTGTGGTAAAAACTAAAAAATGATTTGTAAGTAATTGTGGCAATACTAAAAAGTAAAATCTTTTAGTATTGTCATATTTTTTGTAAAAATAATCGCCGATTAATGTTGAACTTAATCGGCGATGTATAGATAACTTTATTCCTGTGCAAATCTTGCGGCCTGTTCTGCAATTAAAGCTGCGTCCTCAAAGTAATTAATCTTCATGGAACGTTTAACGTCAGCTAAGGTCTGGGCGGCAACTTCTCTTGCGGCTTCTGTTCCCTTTTTGAGTATTTCGTAAACTGCAGGAATGTCTTTTTCCCATTCTTTACGGGCGTTGCGGATGGGTTCCAATTCTTCCTGAATAACGTTGTTTAAGAATTTCTTAACCTTAACGTCACCAAGTCCGCCGCGGGTGTAGTGAGCCTTTAACTCATCAAGGTTAGCATAGTCGGGTAAGTAACGCTCGAAATGCTCATCCTTACAGAATGCATCCAGATAAATAAATACCGGATTGTCCTCAACATGTCCGGGGTCCTCAACACGAAGGTGTGTAGGGTCTGTGAACATGGACATGATTTTAGTGCGGACCTCGTCAGCAGGGTCGGAAAGATAAATGCAGTTGCCAAGAGATTTGCTCATCTTAGCTTTTCCGTCTGTGCCGGGAAGTCGTAAGCAGGCTTTATTGGTTGGTAATAAAATGTTAGGCTCAACCAGAGTATCACCATACACATAATTGAAACGGTGAACGATTTCCTTGGTCTGTTCCACCATGGGCATCTGGTCCTCACCTGCAGGAACGGTAGTTGCTTTAAATGCAGTAATATCTGCCGCCTGGCTGATAGGATATGTAAAGAATCCCACCGGGATGCTGGTTTCGAAGTTACGCATCTGAATCTCGGATTTAACGGTAGGGTTACGCTGTAACCTTGAAACGGTAACAAGATTCATGTAATAAAAAGAAAGTTCGCAAAGCTCTGCTATCTGGGACTGAATCAATATGTTGCTTTTGGCAGGATCAATGCCGCATGCCAGATAATCAAGGGCAACCTCAATAATGTTCTGGCGTACCTTCTCCGGATTGTCAGCGTTATCGGTAAGCGCCTGCGCATCTGCTATCATAATAAAAATTTTATCAAATTCACCGGAGTTTTGTAACTCCACACGTCTTTTTAAAGAACCTACATAATGCCCTACATGTAAACGTCCGGTGGGGCGGTCACCGGTTAGAATAATTTTGGGTGCCATAAACGTCCTCTTTCTGCACTTTTATTAAAGATTTTGTTGCTGAATTTTATCTCTATACAGTTTAAGGGGTGGGGCGGTGAATGTCAAGGGGAGGAGATAAAATTACGTTTATCTGTAATTGTTTCTATAATTGTTTCTATAATTCGCAAATATATTGTGAAATTCTACAAAATGTGTTAAAATTTAAATTAATTAAGATTATGGATGAAAAGTCAGATATAAGACTGTTAAGGGGGATGCTATGAAATCACTTAAAAAAAGAATCAGCCAATATATGTTACAGATAACAGGAACACTTATGATAGTGGTTCTTGTTATTACTGCGTGTATACAGATTTTGGCGGGACAGCATCGGGAATATGAAAGTTCATTGGATGTATTGGCACAGATTGAGCAATTTATAAACGATAGTATTGTGGCAGAGGAGATAGAAGGAGAGAATTCTAATTTGTTTTCCCTGCTTAAGATGAATTCAGACGCAGTCTATTATATTGTTTCAGGTGATGACGGGGAAATCACGGATACTACCGAAGAAGAGTCTTGGGGAGCAAATTGTGATGAAATCGGATTGTCTTTTTCCAAAATACAAAATACGGAAAAAGGCTTCTACAGCAGGATTGACGGAGACAACTATTACTGTGTGTTTAAAAAAGTGGGAAATGATTATGTGGGACGTTGTGTGGACAGCGATATAATGTTTAAGCGTATTCCGGCAACGATGTTGCTGATAATCGTAAGCCTTGCGCTTGTTACATGTATTTTGACATATGCGGTAAGCCGCTATATGAATGTTTATGTTGTAGACGGAATACATCAGATAAATGATAAACTTAGCAAAATCGCAGACGGTGACATGGGTGTAAAAGTGGATATCCGTACAAGTAAGGAATTTTCCGAGTTAAGTGATTATATTAATACAATGGTGGGAAGTCTTTCGGACAGTGCAAGTAAGATGTCTTATGCACTTAGTATGACGAGTATGTTCATCGGTGTTTATGAGTACAGAAAAAGCGCCAAAGCAGTTCGTTGTACAGAGTATATTCCACGTATCTTCTCGCTGGAATTGGATGAGTGGAGAAGATTAACCTCGGATTATGAATTGTTTGATGAGTTTATAACGAAAGCTTGTGCTAATCCACTTAAGGACGAGGTCGGTGTATATGTGCTGTCAGAGGTTCCGCAGCAGTATGTTAAGGTTGAGCAGATAGAAATCGGTAACGAAGTCTTTGGTGTTGTAATAGATGTGACAGATGACGTAATAAGAAGACGCAGAATGAGAGAAGAACGGGATGTGGATCTTCTCACAGGCTTATACAACCGACGCGGACTGGAAAACAGACTGGAAGCATTGTTCCGCGAACCGGATAAGATGGGATATGCAGCTCTGGTGATGATAGATGCGGATGGCTTAAAGGGTATCAATGATACATACGGACATGAGATGGGAGATGCATATTTAAAGAAAATTGCAAATGTGATTAATAATTTCGGTATACAAAGCAGTTTGTCGGCACGACTTGGAGGAGACGAATATGTACTGTTTTTGTATGAGTACGAAGAAGAAACCGAATTGATAAATACAATTAAGACTCTTGAATATGTTCAGGAAAACAGTACGGCACGCTTAGGTGAAAATCTGACCGTACCGCTGCGATTCTCTTTTGGTTATAGTATGGTAACTGCAGGTGCAGACTATGAAGAACTGCTTAAGACAGCGGATATACGTATGTATGAAAACAAGCGGAAACGGAAAGAAGAGAAAAATCATGCAGGAAACAACAACGCATAAACTTCAGGAACTTGATGAATTTGATAAATTTACAGGATTATATAACGGAACAACTTTTTTTAATAAGGTTGAAGAGTTTAAGTCACAGATATCAGAGAATACCTATTGTCTGGTTTCTGTTGACTTGGAGCATTTCAGGGTTTTTAATAAACTGTACGGAAAAACCAAGGGAAGCAGCCTTTTACAGCAGATTGCAGAATGTTTAAAGACATTTACAAATGAGTACAATGGTGTGGCCGGTTATTTTACCGGAGATAACTATGGTCTTCTTTTGCCATATGACAAAGAGTTGCTTCTGAACCTGCAAAAAAAGGTGACAGCAGAAATTGAAGTATATACTAACAGTGTCGGATTTTTGCCTGCATTCGGAGTTTATAAGATTGATGATTTATCGGTGACGTCAGACATAATGTATGACCGTGCGTCCATGGCAATGAATTATGTATTCGGAAATTATCAGATTAGAATTTGTGAGTACAATCAGGATATGGAAGAGCGGGTAGAGGAAGAAGTTAAGATTTTGTCTGAAGTACAGGAAAGCTTAAAAAAGGGCGAGTTTACATTTTATGTACAGCCCCAGTGTGATATTTATACCGGAAAGATTGTAGGCGGAGAATCTTTGGTACGTTGGAAGCACGGTGAAAAGGGATTGATTTCACCGGGCATTTTTGTACCCATTTTGGAGAAAAACGGGTTTATTGCAGACTTGGACAGGTATGTGTGGGATAAGGTGTGCCAGTGGCTCAGAAGCTGGATTGACAGAGGTTTTCAGCCTGTACCTATTTCGGTAAATGTTTCCAGGACCGATATTTTTTCCCTGGATGTTCCGGCGTATTTACAGGAATTGCTTCGTAAGTATGATTTACCCTCGAGATTGTTAAAGATAGAGGTTACGGAAAGTGCTTATGCAGAAAGTAATGACAAGATTATCCGGACAGTAAAGCAGTTACGTGACGCTAATTTTCTTGTCATGATGGATGACTTTGGAAGCGGATATTCTTCTTTGAATATGTTAAAGAGTGTTTCCGTGGATGTATTAAAGATTGACAT
This sequence comes from uncultured Lachnospiraceae bacterium, assembly GCA_964528145.1. Lineage (GTDB taxonomy): Bacteria > Bacillota > Clostridia > Lachnospirales > Lachnospiraceae > Acetatifactor. The sequence goes on from CAZGSF010000066.1 coordinate 9,206, forward strand.
GAGATTCCTTGATATTGATGAGAATGAAGAAGAAAAGGGCATCGGTATTCTGGAATCCGTGGTTAATATGGCAAGGCAGATGCGTATGCCTATTGTAGTAGAAGGTGTGGAAACCCAGAAACAGGAGAATTTCCTTTTGAAAATGGGCTGCCGCTACATGCAGGGGTATTACTATTATAGACCCATGCCCATAGAAGATTTTGAAGAGTTAATTGCCGATGAAAACAATCTGGATTTAAACGGCATATGGTGCAGACAGATTGAATCCATGCATGTAAGGGAGTTCCTTGACAGTAATGTGTTTACGGATACTATGGTAAATAACATTCTGGGTGCGGCTGCATTTTATGACATGTATGAAAATCGTATTGAAATCACCCGTGTTAATGAGAAGTACTATCAGCTGGCCGGTATAGATTCCAAAAGTGAAGCGGAATATTATAAGCAGGTGGGGAATCATGTCAGGGATGACGATAAAAATACATTGTATTCCATTTTTTCCAATGCATATGAGAACGGAAATGGCGGAGCACAGGGATATATTCATTTTTTGAGAACTGACGGAGAAGTACTGTGGGTTTATATGCGTGTGTTTTTTCTTAGAGAGAGGGACGGACATAAGCAGTTCTATGCTTCCCTTACCGACATGACGGCATTACAGGAGAAAAAGCGTAATGCTATTTTTGCCGAACAGGAAGTGGAAGAACTGACTGAAAAGCAGAAAGAACATATGGAGAGATATTATGGCAATATGCCTTGCGGATATGCTGTAGGTAAGGTCGAATTATCTGATTCGGGCGAACCTTTAAAGTATGAGATTTTGTATATTAATGCAGAACAAAGCAGGGTATGCGGCGGTGATTTGGAACGTATGAAATATTTGCTGCAAAAGCTGTTTGACCATAACGGCGGTGATTTTTTGGAGAAAACATACAGAGCGGCATATTTGGGAGAAGTTGAAGAGTATTTCGGTTACAGTCCTGTAACCAATCAATATATACAATTAACCTTTAGCCAATACTGGTATGGTTACGCCAGTTGTCTGATTCGGGATGTAACCAAATTCCAGGTATATCAGGGCGCTATGAAGGAGATATTGAAATCTTACAGAGAGGTTTATTTTGTGCACTTGCAGGATAATTACTGTAGGATGGTGTATCCGGATGAAAATGCTTTGTTGGAACGGGGAAATTATGTGGAACTGGTTAACAGGCATTTTGGAATAGGGAGAATAGCCTCCGGAGATGAAGAGAATGTAAGAAAATTCTTATCCCTTGAGAATCTTAGAAGCGTTTTGGAGAAGCAGGACGTTGCAGAATACAAATATCGCAGAAATGCAGACGGTGTGGGAGAAGAGTGGTGTCTTACTACTTTTCAGGTGCAGGAAAGAGAAGGTAATATTCCTAAAACTGCAATAATGACCATCCGCAGTATTGAATCATTGATGAGGGAAAGGGAAGAATACAAGCATCAAAGCATGGCGATGGTTCTTGCCAATATGGCTGACGGATTTTTTGTTTATAAGGCATCGGGGGATGAGGAAATCTTATATGTGAATCCTCCTGTGTTAAAGGTTTTCGGTTGTGAAACGATAGAAGAATTCCGCAAACTGGTTAATAATTCGTTTAGTGGTATGGTGCATCCTGAAGATTTGGACAGGGTACAGAGAGAAATACGTCACCAGATAAAACAGACAGACAGGCAGCTTGATTTTATCCGTTACAGGATTATTACGAAGGATGGAGAAATCCGTTGGATTGACGACTGCGGACATTTGGAGGGTGGCGAATTGTTTTATGTATTTATTTCGGATGTTACCGGAAAAATAACCGAAGCAGAGAAAGAGAAGCTACTGCGGTTAAATAGTGTAAAATGATACAAAATGGTTGAGTGAAAAGTTAAATTCCGCATGCAAAAGTAAATTCCATACTGAA